>JANOKY010000643.1:0-9087 GCA_031419635.1 Burkholderiales bacterium
GCAGCAGCGCGAACGCAGCATCGCCGCCCTCAAGCGCCGCGCCGCCGCGCTCGGCTTCGCAGTCATGCCCACGGCGATGCCTGCATGAAACCGCCCATCAACCCGTTTTGTTTCTCATGAGGCGCCGAATGTAGGAATCCAGCGTCTATGCGGCTTTGCGGCCACAGTTCGATAGACGCCGGCCCATTTAAGGCTCCACAAGGGGCCATAAAAGACCAAAGGCGCTAAGTGAATCAACCACTTAGCGCCTTTTTTCTTGCGCATGGGGCGACACAGGGCCGCTTGCTGTGCTCCCAGCCGTATCGGTAGCCGACCGGAGATGCCCCCATGCTCGCGAACAAGCTGACCGACCTCAAAATTCGCAAGGCGAAGCACGCCGACAAGGCCGTGAAGCTGGCCGATGGCGGCGGGCTGTACCTTGAACTGCACCCCAACGGCTCGCGCTACTGGCGCATGAAATATCGCTTCGGCGGCACCGAGAAGCGGCTGGCCTTCGGCGTGTACCCCGAGGTCACGCTGGCCGACGCGCGCAAGCGCCGAGACGAAGCACGCAAGCTGGCGGCAACGGGTGTTGACCCGGGCGACCAACGCAAGGCCGAGAAGGAGGCCACGCTGGCGAGGGCAGAAGCGTCGCGGCTTGCCGCGGCTGGCTTGCCTGGCCCTGGCACCTTCGAGCACGTCGGCCGCGAATGGCTGGTGACCGTGCATGAGGTGAAGGTAAGCGCCGGCCATGCCGAGCGCACGCGCATCCGTCTGGAGCAAGACGTGTTTCCCTGGATTGGAAGGCACCCGATCGTTGACATCGAGGCGCCCGAGCTTCTGCAATGCCTGCGGCGTGTGGAGGCGCTCGGCACGATCGAAACCGCGCACCGGATCAAGGATGCGTGCGGGCAGGTGTTCCGCTACGGCATCGCGGCAGGACACTGCACGCGAAACCCTGCGGCCGACTTGCGCGACGCGCTGCGGCCAGTGTCGACGCGACACCATGCTGCCATCGTTGACCCCAAGCGCACGGCCGAGCTACTGCGCACGATGGGCGACTACCAAGGGCACCCGGTGACGCGCGCTGCCTTGCACCTGTCGGCGCTGCTGCTGCGGCCGGGCGAACTGCGGCACATGGAGTGGGCATGGATCGACCTCGATGCGGCAACGCTGACCGTACCGGCCGAGACGATGAAGCGCACCAAGGCCGACAAGGCGAATGGCGCACCGCACCTCGTACCACTTGCGCCGCAGGCGGTGGCGACGCTGCGCGAGTTGCACCCCATCACCGGCCACGGCCGCTACGTGTTCCCATCGATGCCGACCGGTGAGCGCTGCATGAGCGAGAACACCGTGCGAGGCGCGCTGCGGCGCATGGGCTACGGCAACGACGACATGACCGCGCACGGGTTTCGCGCGATGGCGCGCACGATGATCGCCGAGCGGTTGGGCATCGCGCCCGAAGTGATCGAGGCGCAACTGGCACATGCCGTGGCCGACTCGCTGGGCCGCGCCTACAACTGCACGCAGTTCCTCGAACAGCGGCGCGACATGATGACCAAGTGGGCCGACTACCGCGACACCCTGCGCAACGGTGCCCAGGTGCTGCCGTTCAAGGCCGCGTGATTGGTCATCGGTCGCGCCTCGTGTGCGGCCCTGTGTGGTCTCATGCGTGGCAAACAATCACACTTTTGTGTGACAATTGGTGCCTTCGATCGACTATCCCTGAGGGCATCGCCATGCATACCGCAACACTCCGCGCCGTGGGCGGGTCCGTGTCCATTACGCTGCCGCGCCAGATGCTGCGCACGCTGGGGCTTGCTGCCGGCGCATCGGTGGCCGTGACCCTTGAGGATGGGCGGCTGGTGCTTTCACCCACGCGGCCCCGCTACGCGCTGGCCGAGTTGCTGGCCGGCATGAAGCCCGGCGATATGCCCACGGCCAAGGGCTGGAACGATGCGCGGCCCGCTGGGCGGGAAGCCTGGTAAGGCGCCATGCCGACACGTCGCGCGAGCTACGTTCCGCGGCGCGGTGACATCATCCGCCTGGACTTCGACCCGAGCGCCGGGCATGAGCAGCAAGGCACCCGGCCGGCACTGGTGCTGTCGCCGGAAGCCTTCAATCGTTTCGGTATGTCGCTGGCGTGCCCGACCACCTGCGGCGGCGCCTTTGCACGCGGGCAAGCCTGGACGGTTGCGCTGTCCGGCGCTGGACTGGCAACCAATGGCGTTGTGCTGTGCAACCAAGTGCGCACGGTGGACTGGAAAGCGCGGCGCGCGCAGTTCATCGAAGCCGTGTCGCGCGAACTGATCGCCGACGTGCTGGCGCGAGTCGCAACATTGGTCGAGTGAGTCATGGGCAAGACGTTCGAGCGCATCAAGCAAGGTCTGAACGAGGCCATCCCAAGCTGTCACGTTGTGCCACACGTCATCGCTACAGCTTCATCTGCAAGGTGTGTGAGATGCGCGCTGCCGCTGCGCGCAAGGGCGGCAGGCAGCGTTGCAGCATCTGCGGCGGCGGCGTGGCCAGCACTTGCGCGCTGAGGTTGAGGGCGGCGATCGTGCGGCCGCTGCGGTCGGTGATCGGGGCGGCCATCGAGACCAGGCCGTCTTCGAGTTCCTGGTTGACCTGGCACCAGCCTTGCGCGCGCACGCGCTCCACCTCGGCCAACAAGGCTTCGATCTCGACCACGGTGTGGGCCGTGCGAGCCGGGCGCGGCGCCGCCTGTAGCCGCGCGCGGGCCTCGTCCGTGGGCAGGCCGGCCAGCAGCACGCGGCCCATTGACGTGCAAAACGCCGGCAGGCGGCAGCCGATCGCCAGCGTGAGGCTGATGATGCGGTGCGTCGGGATGCGCAGCACGTAGACGATGTCGCTGCCGTCGAGCACCGCCGCCGAGCAGGATTCCTTGACTTCGGCGGCCAGCCCTTCCATCACCGGCTCGGCCAGATTCCACAGCGGCAGTGACGACAGGTAGGCGAAGCCGAGGTCGAGCGTGCGCGCGGTCAGGCGGAACTGCCGGCCTTCGCTGCTGACGTAGCCCAGGCCTTCGAGGGTGAGCAGGATGCGCCGCGCGCCGGCACGCGTCAGCCCCGTGCGCGCCGCCACTTCCGACAGCGTCTGGCTCGGCGCGCCGGCACCGAAGCTGCGGATCACGGCCAGGCCGCGCGCGAACGACTGCACGTAGCTGTCGCTCGGCTTGGGCGCATCGCTGGGCAGGGCAGGCGGGTTCATGGCGGCTCCGAATTCATTATCCGTGGCGCTCGGCCGCGGCCCGGGCGCAAAGCGCCCCGGCGCGTTCGCTACCATCGCTGCCTTTGCGGTTGCCCAGGAGATGAACGGCATGGCCATGGATGTTGTCGAGTACGAAATCAAGGGCGCGGAGATGCAGTTCGTCGAGATCGAACTCGACCCGGGCGAAGCGGCGGTCGGTGAGGCCGGCAGCATGATGTTCATGGACGCCGGCATCACGATGGACACCGTGTTCGGCGACGGCTCGGGCGGTGGTGCGAACGGTGGTGGGGGCCTGTTCGGCAAGCTGCTGGGCGCCGGCAAGCGGCTGATCACCGGCGAGTCGCTGTTCACCACCGTCTACACCAATGGCGCGGCGCAGAAGCAGAAGGTCGCGTTCGCCGCGCCGTACCCCGGCAAGATCCTGCCGATGGATTTGCGCGCGCTCGGCGGCACGCTGATCTGCCAGAAAGACGCCTTCCTGTGCGCCGCGCGGGGCGTGTCGCTGGGCGTGTTCTTCCAGCAAAAGCTCGGCGTCGGCTTCTTTGGCGGCGAGGGCTTCATCATGCAAAAGCTCGACGGCGAGGGCCTGGCCTTCGTCCATGCCGGCGGCAGCATCCTCAAGCGCGAGTTGCAAGCCGGCCAGACGCTGTTCGTCGACACCGGCTGCCTGGTGGCGATGACGCCGAGCGTGAGCTTCGAGATCCAGTACGTCGGCAAGATCAAGACCGCGCTGTTCGGCGGCGAAGGCCTGTTCTTTGCCAAGCTCACCGGGCCCGGCACGGTGTGGCTGCAAAGCCTGCCGTTCTCGCGCCTGGCCAGCCGCATCTTCGCGGCGGCGCCGCAGCGCGGCGGTTCGCGCGAAGAGGGCTCGGTGCTCGGCGGCTTTGCCGCCGGCGGCCTGCTCGGTTCGGTGCTCGGCGGCGATGACGGCGACGCGTAGCGCGATGCGTTGGCTGCTGCCGCTGGTATTGGCCGGCAGCGCGGCGGCGCAGGCGGCCACGGTGCAGCTCGAAGAGCTGACCTGGACCGAGTTGCGCGAGCGCGTGGCGGCCGGCGCGACCACGGTGCTACTGCCGATCGGCGGCACCGAGCAGAACGGCCCGCACATGACCCTGGGCAAGCACAACATGCGCGTCAAGCTGCTCGCCGCGCGCATCGCCGAGCGGCTCGGCAATGCGGTCGTGGCCCCCGTGCTGGCCTATGTGCCCGAAGGCGGCATCGAGCCGCCGACGCAGCACATGCGCTACCCCGGCACGATCACGGTCAGCGACGCCGCCTTCGAAGCCACGCTCGAAGGCGCGGCGCGCAGCCTGCGCAAACACGGCCTGCGCGACGTGGTGTTGCTCGGCGACCATGGCCGCTACCGCGCCAGCCTCGACCGCGTGGCCACCAGGCTCAACCGCGAGTGGGGCAACACCGCGCGGGTGCATGCCTTGCCCGAGTACTATCGGGCGGCGCAAGACGACTTTGCCGCGGCACTCGCAGCGCGCGGTTTTGCCAAGGACGAGATCGGGCCGCACGCCGGCCTGGCCGACACCGCCTTGATGCTGGCACTGGACCCGTCGCAGGTGCGCATGGACGTTGCGGCGGCACGGCCCCGCGGCGCAGTTCAGGACGGCGTGGCGGGTGATCCGCGCCGCGCCACCGCCGAGCTGGGGCGCCCCGCCGTCGAGCACATCGTCGAGGTCTCGGTGGCGGCGATTCGCGCGCGCGCGCGCCCAGCGAAATGAGCGGCGCAATCAACCACAGATCGATGGAGCCCGGGCTATGAGCAAGAGTTGGATCACCACAGCAGCCGCCACGGCCGCGATGGCGCTGGGCGCGGGAGCGCTGTACGTTGGCGTGCAACGCAACACGGCATTGGCGCAAGCTGCGTCGGCGGCGGCGTCAGCGGCATCATCGCCAGCCGCGCCCGTGGTCACCCTCCCCGGCATGCCGCCGGTGGCCGATGCGCGCAACCTCTACAGCGAAGTCGCGGCCGGCAAGATCAGCCCGGCGCTGGCCGGCGATCTGGTGCGGATCTACGTGCCCAACCTGCGCTCGAACGACGTGTACGTCGTTGACCCGGAAGCGATGAAGGTGGTCGACCGCTTCAAAGTCGGCATCGGCCCGCAGCACATCGTGCCGGCCTGGGACATGCGCACGCTGTGGGTCACCAACAATGCCGAAGGCCGCAGCGACGGCAGCCTCACCCCCATCGACCCGAAGACCGGCAAGCCCGGCAAGGCGGTGATGGTCGATGACCCGTACAACATGTACTTCACGCCCGACGGCAAATCGGCCATCGTGGTCGCCGAGGCGCGCAAACGCCTGGACTTCCGCGACCCGAAGACGATGGCCGCGCAGTACTCGATCGACGTGCCCGGCTGCCCCGGCATCAACCATGCCGACTTCGCCATCGACGGCCGCTTCGCGATCTTCACCTGCGAGTTCTCCGGCACGCTGGCCAAGATCGACCTGGTCGACCGCAAGGTGCTCGGCTACCTGAAGTTGACGATGCCGGCCACGCGCTTCAAGGAGCAACCCGGTGCGCCACGCACCGCGCCCGGCAAGGTCTGGGAGCCGGGCGAGAGCGAGGTCTGCACCGTCACCAAGGGCATGCCGCAAGACATCCGCAGCTCACCCGACGGCAAGCGTTTTTTCATCGCCGACATGCATGCCGACGGCGTGCACATCGTCGACGCGGCCTCGTTCAAGCAGGTCGGCTTCATCGCCACCGGCCTTGGTGCGCACGGCCTGTACCCGAGCCGCGACGGCAAGCGCCTGTACGTGGCCAACCGCGGCTCGCACAAGATCCACGGCTCGCGCCTGGGCAACGGCGGCGTGGCGGTGATCGACTTCGCCACCGAAAAGGTCGTCGCCCGCTGGGGCGTGCCCGGTGGCGGCAGCCCCGACATGGGCAACGTCAGCGCCGACGGCAAGTACCTTTGGCTCGCAGCACGCTACGACGATGTGATCTACCGCTTCGATACCGCAAGCGGCGACGTGCAGCAGATCAAGGTCGGCGCCGAGCCGCATGGCCTGACCGTGTGGCCGCAGCCGGGGCGCTATTCACTCGGCCACACCGGCAACCTGCGCTGAGGCCGGTGAATCAGTTGGTCGACGCCTTCTGGCGCGCGGCGGCGTATTGCCTGCACCCGCGGGTGATCGTGCTGTCGCTGGCGCCGCTGCTGTTGGCCGGCGGCCTGACGCTGGCGCTGGGATGGTTCTTCTGGGAGCCGGCGGTGGCGGGCACGCGCGCCACGCTCGAGAGCTGGTCGCTGCTCGATGGGCTGCTCAAATGGCTCGAGGCCCTGGGCGGCAAGGGGCTGCGGGCAGTGATCGCGCCGCTGGTCATCGTTGCGCTGGCGCTGCCGGTGATCGTGGTGCTGTCGCTGTTGATGGTGGCGCTGTTGATGGCGCCTGCGCTGGTGTCGCTGGTGGTCAAGCGGCGCTTTGCCGGGCTCGAAACCAAGCGTGGTGCTGCCCTGTGGCAATCGGTGCTGTGGTCACTCGGCTGCACGCTGGCGGCGCTCTTGGCATTGGTGTTGAGCGTGCCGCTGTGGTTCGTGCCGCCGCTGGTGTTGATCCTGCCACCGCTGATCTGGGGCTGGCTGACCTGCCGTGTGATGGCCTTCGACGTGCTCGCCGAACACGCCAGTGCAGAGGAACGCCGCACCATCCTGCGCGAGCACCGCTGGCCGCTGTTGGCCATCGGCGTGGTCTGCGGCTACCTCGGTGCGGCGCCGACGCTGCTGTGGGCTGTCGGTGCCGCGGCGCTGATCTTCGCGCCGCTGCTGGTGCTGGTGTCGGTGTGGCTGTACACACTCGTGTTCGCCTTCGCGGCGCTGTGGTTCGCGCATTACGCGCTGGCGGCGCTGCAGCAGTTGCGTGCAGCCACGCCAGCAGCACCCATCCAAATCATCGAGGCATTGCAATGACGACCTCCAAGCTCACTTCGTTCGCTGCCCCCAGGGCCCATCGAGGGCCCCGTCGTGGCCCTTGGGGCGTCAGTTCGCTTGGGGCGGCCCGGCGCTCCCTGCCATGAACTTCGGCCTGATCATCGTCGGCGACGAAATCCTCTCCGGCAAGCGGCAGGACAAGCACCTGCCCAAAGTCATTGAGCTGCTCGGCGCGCGCGGCCTGGCGCTGGCCTGGGCGCGCTATATCGGCGACGACCGCAGACTCATCACCGAAGCGCTGCGCCATGCCTTCGCCAGTGGCGACGCGGTGTTCGCCTGCGGCGGCATCGGTGCCACGCCCGACGACCACACCCGCCAATGCGCGGCCGCGGCACTCGGCGTGCCGCTGGCCTTGCACCCCGAAGCCAATGCCTTGATCACGCAGCGCATGCAAGACCAGGCGGCCGAGAAGGGCGTGGCCTTCGACCCCGACGCGCCCGACAACCTGCACCGCCTGAACATGGGCGTGTTTCCGGCGGGTGCTGCCATCATCACCAACCCGTACCACAGGATTCCCGGCTTCACGGTCGGTGAGGTGCACTTCGTGCCGGGCTTCCCGGTGATGGCACACCCGATGATCGAAGCCCTTCTCGACAGCCGCTACCGCGCGCTGCACGGCTCGCTGCGCGAGGCCGAGCGCTCGGTCATCGTCTACGGCTCGATGGAAGCCACGTTGACGCCGCTGATGGAAGCCATCGAGCGCGACCACGTCGGCGTGCGCGTCTTCAGCCTGCCGAGCGTCGACCACCCGGTGCATGGCCGCCACATCGAACTCGGCGTCAAGGGCCCGGAGGCCACGGTGGCCACGGCCTACGCCGCGCTGCGTGCCGGGCTTGCGTTGCTGGGCGCACAAACCGGCCCCGAACTGGTGCGCTAGATCGCAGCAATCGGCCCCGAGTTGGTGCCCGTGAGCGCTTCGTATTGGGGCTTCACGTCGGTGTACAGGGCATTCGCCCGCGCACCGGCTGCGGGCATGCTTTCTGCTACATTCGCCTGCGCTTTTTCTTCCCCCCCAACCAATCCAAATGCCCGCTAGGAGAGCCTGATGGCCAGCAAGACCGTTGCCGACGTGATGAAGATGGTGAAGGACAACGAAATCAAGTTCGTTGATTTCCGCTTCACCGACACGCGTGGCAAGGAACAACACGTCACCGTGCCGGTGTCGCATTTCGACGAAGACAAGTTCAGCGGCGGCCATGCTTTCGACGGCTCGTCGATCGCCGGCTGGAAGGGCATCGAAGCCTCCGACATGCTGCTGATGCCGGACCCGAACACCGCCAACATCGACCCCTTCTTCGAAGAGCCGACCCTGCTCCTGACCTGTGACGTGCTCGAGCCCAGCGACGGCAAGCCCTACGAGCGCGACCCGCGTTCGCTGGCCCGTCGCGCCGAGGCCTACCTCAAGTCCTCGGGCATCGGCGATGCGGCCTTCTTCGGGCCGGAGCCGGAATTCTTCGTTTTCGACAGCGTGCGCTGGGGCAACGACATGTCTGGCTGCTCGTTCAAGATCGGTTCGGAAGAAGCGCCATGGAGCACCGGTGCCAGCTTCGAAGGCGGCAACATGGGCCATCGGCCGACGGTCAAGGGCGGCTACTTCCCGGTGCCGCCGGTCGACAGCTTCCAGGACATGCGCAGCGAGATGTGCCTGATCCTGGAAAGCCTGGGCATCCCGGTCGAAGTGCACCACCACGAAGTCGCCGGCCAGGGCCAGAACGAGATCGGCACCCGCTTCAGCACGCTGGTGCAGCGCGCCGACTGGCTGCAGTTGCAGAAGTACGTGATTCAGAACGTTGCCCACGCCTACGGCAAGACGGCGACCTTCATGCCCAAGCCGGTGGTCGGCGACAACGGCAGTGGCATGCACGTGCACCAGAGCGTGTGGAAGGACGGCAAGAACCTGTTCGCCGGCGATGGTTACGCCGGTCTGAGCGAT
>JANOKY010000644.1:0-5947 GCA_031419635.1 Burkholderiales bacterium
AAACAAGTGATGGGCCAGGCCAAGGAGCAATGGGGCAAGCTGACCGACGACGACCTCGACGTCGTCGCCGGCCGCCGCGACCAGCTCGCCGGCAAGATCCAGGAACGCTACGGCGTGGCCAAGGACGAAGCCGAAAAGCAATTGGCCGAGTGGCAACGCAAGGCCAGCGATTCGTGGTTCAAGAAGACCAGCGACAAGACGCCGAGCTGAAGCACGACAAGCAGCGCGACTGCCACGACGCAGGTCCGATCACATCGGGGCTGCGTTTTGCTTTGTGCGCCGCGTGCCCGGCACAAGGAACAACGGCCCAGTCACGAGTGACTGAGCCGTTGCTCTAATTGGTGGGCCCTGAAGGATTCGAACCTTCGACCAACGGATTAAGAGTCCGCTGCTCTACCAACTGAGCTAAGGACCCGCTCGATGAATCGAGTGGTGGGTTGTGCGGGATTCGAACCCACGACCAACGGATTAAAAGTCCGCTGCTCTACCAGCTGAGCTAACAACCCGCACGTAGAGGGCGGCATTATAGGGGCTGTTTTTCGGCCGCCTTGGCGCGCGGATTCAGCCACTGCTGGATCACTTCGCCGGCCGCGGCGAAGCCGAAGCTGGCGGTGACGGTGACGGTCGAGCCATAGCCGTGGCAGTTGAGATTGCCTTCGATGTCGCACTCGCTCTCGGGTCCGTCGGGCATGCGCACGTTCTCGCGCGAGAACACGCAGCGCAGGCCGATCGCGCCCTTGCGTTCTGCCCCCTCTTGCTGGCGCAGGCGCTGGCGCAGCGAGGCCAGCAGCGGGTCGTGGCTGGCGGCGGCGAGGTCGTCGATCTCGATGGCTTGCGCGAGTTGTTTGCCGCCTGCCGCACCGACGCAGACGAAGCCGATGCGTTCGCGCAAAGCCCAGGCCGCCAGCGCCTGCTTGGTGCGCACTTGATCGCAGGCGTCGATCAATCCATCGACGCCGTGCGGCAGCAGCGCCGGCCAGTTGTCGGGCGTGGCGAACTCTTCGACGCCGTGCACCACGCAGCCGGGATGGATGTCGGCCACGCGCGCGGCCAAGGCCTGCACCTTGCTCTGGCCCAGCGTGGCGCCCAGCGCCTGCACCTGGCGGTTGATGTTCGATTCGGCAATGTGGTCGAGGTCGATCAGCGTCAGCTCAGCCACACCGCAGCGTGCCAGCGCCTCCACCGCCCACGAGCCGACCCCCCCGAGGCCGACGACGGCGACGCGCGCGGCACGCAGCCGCACATAGCCTTCGTCGCCGTAGAGGCGCCGCAGGCCGCCGAAGCGGCGTTCGAGGTCGGGGGCGAGATCGACGATCACGCCATGCGCTCAACGCGCCAGGTCTGGTAGCGCAAAGCGAGCATCGCGCCGCCGATGATCGAGGCCAGCGCGATGAAGCTGCCGATGGCCAGTGTCGACACGCCCGACAGCCCTTGGCCGACGGTGCAGCCCAGCGCAGTGACGCCGCCCACGCCCATCAGCGTAGCGCCGATGAGGTGGTTGCCGGTGTCTTCGGCATGGGCGAATCCTTCCCAGCGAAAACTGCGGCTGGCCAGTGCCCACAGTGCCGAGCCGAGCACCACGCCCACGGTGCTGACGATGCCGATCGTCAGCAACTTGCTCTTGTCGCTGAAGAACAGCAGCCAGTCGAGCGTGTAGGCGATCGGCGCGACGAAACTCAGCGACTCCATGCGCTGCGAGTTGGTGGCGACGAAGGCTTCTTGCAATGTGTTCGGATCCTCGGCCACATAGCCCAGCCGGCCCGACACCCACCACATCGCAGCGATCACGGCGCCGATGCCGATGCCGCCAAGCAGCACATCGGCACGGCGCCCTTCGGCGCGCGCCAGCACCCACGCAATCAAACCGCCGCCGAGCACGGCACCGAGCAGCAACGCGGCCTGCGCCTTGCCCACGCCGAACCAACGCGCGGCGAGGGTGGGCAGATCCTGCCCGCCCGCGAAATCGAAAGCGACACGGTCGACCGTGGCCACGCGGGCCACGCCGGTGATGCCCTTCAAGGTGGCGAACGCGGCCAGGCCGAGGACGACGAAGACCACCACCGATTTCAGGCTGCCGCCGCCGATGCGCACCAGCGTCTTGCTGCCGCAACCCGAGGCCAGCACCATGCCGAAGCCGAACATCGCGCCGCCGACGATGGCCGACAACCAGGTCAGGCGCGGCGTGGCGTAGATCGTCTTGCCGGCATCGACCCATCCCGCCGCGACCATGGCGTTGAAGCCGAGCATGGCCACGCCGATCGCCAGGGCCCACATGCGCATGCGCGACCAGTCTCCTATGTTGACGATGTCGGCCACCGCGCCCATGGTGCAGAAATGCGTGCGCTGGGCGATGGCGCCGAACAGCAGGCTCAGGCCGAAGGTGGCCCACAGCACCTGCGCGGCCACGGCCCCCATGTCGATGTTTTGCATGGGGTGAATTTTAGGAGTGGCCTTACTTCAGCGCGGCGAGGCGTTCCTTGCCGGCCTGCGCGGCCTCGGACTGCGGGTAGCGTTTCAGCAACTCGGCCAGGGTGGCGCGGGCGGCCTTGGGGTCTTTCATTTCGGCCTGGCAGTTGGCCACCGCGAGCATCGCTTCGGGCACGCGCGAATGATCGGGCGCGCCGATGATGAAGGCGCGAAAGCTGGCGATCGCCTCCTTGTACTCGCGTTTGCCGTACTGCGCATTGCCGAGCCAGAAGCGCACCGAATCGAGGTAGCCGCTGGCCGGGTAGCGGCGCGTGAAGGCATTGAAAGCATTCGCGGCGCCGGCAAAGTCGCCGCTGCGGATGAAGGCGAAGGCTTCGTCGTAGAGGCGCTTTTCGTCGGCGTCGGCGAGGAACTCCTTGCCGTCGACCGCCACCTTTTGCGGCTCGAGTTTGCGGATGCGGTCACTGACGCCTTGGGCCAGGTCCTTCTGCTGACGCTGTAGTTCGGCCACGTCGCGCGCGAGTTGCTCATTGCCGCCGCGCTGGCGCGCCAGGTCAGTGCGCAGCGCTTCGAGCTGGTTGTTCAGCTCGAGCAGGCTGCGCCGCAGTTGCTGCACTTCGCCCAGCAGATCCTTGTTGGCATTGGCCATCTCCGCCAGACGCTTGGCCTGGGCCTCGTCGGTGGCGCGCAGCTCGAGGATCGCCTTGCGAGCCTCGTTGTCGGGGAACAGTTGGGCCTGCGCTGCGGCTGCGCACAGCAGCAGCAGCGTAGCAGCGAAGATGCGCGCAGCGAACACGTCACTTGTCCTTCAGTACAGCACGGCGGTTCTTGGCCCAGGCCGATTCATCACTGCCCTGCACCGCCGGGCGCTCCTTGCCGAAGCTCACCGCTTCGAGCTGGGCATCGGTGGCGCCCAGCAGGGTCATCGAGCGCAGCACGGCCTCGGCGCGCTTTTGGCCCAGTGCCAGGTTGTACTCGCGGCCGCCGCGCTCGTCGGTGTGGCCCTCGATGGTGGCGCGCTGGTTGCGGTTGCTTGCCAAGCGCTTGGCCTGGCCGTCGATCAGCGGGCGGAACTCGTCCTTGACGACGAAGCTGTCGTAATCGAAGTAGACGATGCGCGCCACACCGGTGCTTGCGGCCGGACCGGTGTTGACCGTCGCCACCTGCGATTGGCCGACTGCCGCCCCGCTGCCCGCCGTGCCGGTGCCGCCGGCCGGGTTGAGCGTGCGCGTCTCAACCGGCACATCGGTGTTGTCGCTTAGCTTGACGGGGGAGCTGCAGCCGGTGGCGAGCGCGGCAGCGGTGAGTACGGCAAGGGCAAAGGAAAGGCGTTTCATGGTGACTCCTGGGTGGTCGGCAATCAGCGGTTGAAGGGGCCCCACACCGGTTCGCGCACATCCAGCCCCGACGACAGCAGTCGGGTCTTGATGCGGCCGTCGAGCGTGCTGGTCATCAACACATCGCGGCCCTGGGCCCGCGAGGCGTAGATGATCAGCTTGCCGTTGGGTGCGAAGCTGGGGCTTTCGTCGTCATTGGTGTCGGTCAGGGCCTGGATGTTCCCGCTGGCCAACTCCATCGTGTGCAGCCGGAACGTGCCGCCGCCCAGCCGCGAGATGTAGGCCAGCGTGCGGCCGTCGGGCGAGACGGCCGGGCTGATGTTGTAGGCACCGGTGAAAGTCACGCGCTCGGCGTTGCCGCCGGCCGCGGGCATGCGGTAGACCTGCGGGCCGCCGCCGCGGTCGCTGACGAAATAGATCGTGCGGCCATCGGCGGCGAAGGTGGCTTCGGTGTCGATGGCACTGCTTTGAGTCAGGCGCTTCAGATTGCTGCCGTCGCGGCCCATCGAAAAGAGCTGCGTGCCGCCGTCGCGCGAAAGTGAGGCCACCAGCGTGCGCCCGTCGGGCGACCAGGCCGGCGCGCTGTTGGTGCCGCGGAAATTGGCCACCGGGCGGCGCTGGCCGCTGGCCACGTCCTGCACCCAGACGACGGCCTTTTGCAGCTCGAACGACACATAGGCCAGCTCGCGGCCGTCGGGCGACCAGGCCGGCGAGATGATCGGCTCGACGCTGGTCAGCGCCACCTGGCCGCCTTCGCCGTCGGCATCGGTGATGCGCAAGGTGTAGCGGTTGGCCGCGCGCGTGACGTAGGCGATGCGGGTGGCGAACACGCCCTTGTCGCCCGTCAGGCGTTCGTACACCGCGTCGGCGATGCGGTGCGCGCCCAGGCGCAGGTCGGCGGTGACGACGGCCAGGCCCTGGCCGCCGAGGTCCTGGCCCTTGACCACGTCCCACAGCTTGTAGCGCAGATCCCAGCGGCCGTCGGCCAGGCGGCTCACCGATCCGGCCAGCAGCGCGTCGGCGCCACGGCCGCGCCATTCGCTCATCAAAGGCTGCGAGGTTTCGTCCAGGGCGGCGGCGACATCGAGGTTGCGGAACTGGCCACTGCGTTCGAGGTCGGCGCGGATGATGGCAGCGATGGCGGCGTTCGGGCCGGCCTTGTCTTCGTCGCGAAAGCGTGCAATGGCCACCGGCAATTGCGTCGCGCCAACGCCGCTGATCTCGACGCGGAACTGGGCCCAGGCGGGCAGTGCGCCCATCGCGGCCAGGCCGACACAACAGGCGCGGCGGCTGAACGAGGCGGTTAGGTCGGCGGTGGGTGGCATCGATTCCAAACAGGCAAGACGGTCGGCAGCAAGGGCCGTGCGCAGGCGCACGGCTGGCGCGATTGTAGGCAGCCACGCCACGCCGCGATGTCGGACGACGCCGCGATAATGTGCCCGGCTGTGACCCGAGCACGCGTGGCAGCCGCCTCAAAACTGCCCATGCCCACCCCTTCCCTGCTGCAACGCCTGGCACGCATCGCGCCGTACTTTCGTGCCAGCCGCGCAGGCTTCGCGGGCGCCTTCGTGGCCGCGGCGGTTGCAGCCGCCACCGAGCCGCTGCTGCCCGCGCTACTCAAGCGCTTGCTCGACGATGGCTTCGGGCCCACACGGGGCTTTCCACTGTGGATCGTGCCGGTGGTCATCATCGGCCTGTACATCGTGCGTGGGCTGGCGGGCTTCGTGGCCCAGTACGCGCTGGCCTGGGCCGCCAACCTGGGCGTGCTGAACTTGCGCGCCGCCATGTTCGGCCGCCTGCTCGACGCCGCGCCGCCGCTGTTCGTGCAGCAAAGCGCCAGCACCCTGACCAACACCCTGGTCTACGAAGTGCAGACCGGCGCGATGCAACTGGTGCAGGCGCTGCTGGTGCTGGTGCGCGATTCGCTGATCGTCGTCGCGCTGCTGTTCTACCTGCTGCAACTGAACTGGAAACTGACGCTGCTGGTGCTGCTGCTGGCCCCCGCGGTGGCCCTCGTGATGCGCGTGGTGTCGCGGCGGCTGGACAAGCTCACACGGGCCTACCAGACCGCCACCGACGCGCTGGCCTATGTGGTCGAAGAAAACGTGCTGGCCTGGCGCATCGTGCGCCTGCATGGTGCGGCGCAGGCCCAGTCGGCCCGCTTCACCGCCTCGAGCCAATGG
>JANOKY010000645.1:0-2124 GCA_031419635.1 Burkholderiales bacterium
GGCCTGGAAGACCCGGACGATCTGATCGAGGACCTGAAGCGCGCGTTGAAGACGGCAGAGAAGGCCGGCGCATGAAGCTGCAAGTCCAGGGCCGCGAGGCCTACGCCTACACGGGCGGCAAGCCCTTCGACGCCGCCCTGCCCAGCATCGTCTTCATCCACGGCGCGATCAACGACCATGGCAGCTTCACGCTGCTGGCGCGCTGGTTCGCGCACCACGGCTGGGGCGTGCTGGCGCCCGACCTGCCCGGCCACATGCGCAGCGCCGGGCCGGCGCTGGCCAGCGTCGAAGCGATGGCCGACTGGCTGCTGGCGCTGCTCGATGCAGCGGGCGTGAAGCAGGCCGCGTTGGCCGGCCACAGCCTGGGCTCGCTGGCCGCGCTCGAAGCCGCGTCGCGTGCGCCCGAACGCGTGACGCGGCTGGTGATGCTCGGCACCGCGGTGCCGATGCCGGTGCCCGCCGTGCTGCTCGATCTCGGCAAGACCGACCCGCTGGCCGCGATCGACCGCGTGGTTGTGTTTTCCCACTCGACCCTGGCCGCCAAGCCCTCCTACCCCGGCCCCGGCGTGTGGCTGCGCGGCGGCGCCCGCGCGCTGATGCGCCAGGTGCTCGCGCATGGCCGCGACCCGATGCTGTTCCACACCGACTTCGCAGCCTGCAATACGTACACCCACGGCCTCGACGCCGCAGCCGGCGTGCGCTGCCCGGCGCACCTGGTGCTCGGCAGCGCCGACCAGATGACGCTGCCCAAGGGCGCGAAGATGGTGGCCACCGCACTGAAGGCCACCGTCCACACCGTGCCGGCCGGGCATTTCCTGATGCAGGAGTGCCCCGATGGCGTGTTGAATGCACTGCGCACCGCCCTGCACTGACCGCCCCTTGATGAACCAGACCTTCAACAGCTTCGCCGAGTTCTATCCGTATTACCTCGGCGAACACTGCAACCGCATTTGCAGGCGGCTGCATTTTGTCGGCTCAACGCTGGCCTTGCTCTGCGTCGTCATGCTGCTGGCCACCGGGCGTTTGCAGTACATCGCCTACGGCCTGATCAGCGCCTACGGCTTTGCCTGGATCGGCCACTACGGCTTCGAGAAGAACCGCCCCGCCACTTTCAAGCACCCGCTGTACAGCTTCATCGGCGACTGGGCGATGTACCGCGACATGTGGGCCGGGCGCATTCTCTTTTAGACGTTCTCGGGCCCGCGCACCGTGACCAGCACGGTCTGGTCGTCGCCGAGGCGATCGCGTCGGCGCAGCCACCACACGGCACCTTTCTTCACGCTCCACTGCTGGACCACGCCGGCCAAGAGGTAGGCCGCTGTCAGGCCCAGCGTGGGCTGGTGGCCGATCAGCAGCACCGGCTCCTTGGCCTCGGGCCAGCGCGCGGCCGTCAACAGCCCGGGCACGCTGCCGTCGGGCGCGAGTGCGGCGACGGTCTTGAATTTGCGCTCGAGTGCCGCAGCAGTCTGCTGCGTGCGCCGCGCCGGGCTGGCCAGGATGCGCGTGGTGGCCGGCAGGTGCTGATTGAGCCAGGTGGCCATGCGGGCGGCCTGGCGTTCGCCGCGCGCGGTCAATGCGCGGTCCAGGTCTTCGCTGCCGTCTTCGGCTTCGAGCGCTTCGGCATGGCGCCACAGGATCAGGTCCATCAGGCCGCCGCGTAACGCTGCATCAGCGCCTGCTGCGCACTCACGCCGTCTTCGGCCACGCGGGCGTAGCTGCCGTCGGCCTGCTGCGCCCAGGCGTCGCAGCGGTCGTGCAGGTAGGGCACCAGGCACTCGTCGATCACGCGCTGGCGCAGCCGCGCATCGCGCAGAGGCCAGGCGACCTCGATGCGGCGGAACATGTTGCGGCTCATCCAGTCGGCGCTCGACAGGTACAGCGCCTCATCAACCTCGGCCGGGCCCCAGCGGAAGTACATCACCCGGGTGTGTTCCAGAAAGCGGCCGACGATGGAGCGCACGCGGATGTTGTCGCTGACCCCCGGCACGCCGGGCGCCAGCAGGCAGGCGCCGCGAACGATCAAGTCGATCTGCGCGCCGGCCTGGCTCGCGGCATGCAGGGCATCGATCAGCTTCGGGTCGGTCAGCGCATTGAGCTTGAGCACGATGCGCGCCGGCCCGCCCG
>JANOKY010000646.1:0-2913 GCA_031419635.1 Burkholderiales bacterium
GACGGCGCCGCGGCCGATCGACGAAGCCATCAGCACGGCAGGCGGCGTCGTGCTCGAAGCGCTCGACGAGCACTTGATGCTGCGCGCTCGGCCCGGCGTGTTCTGCGCCGGTGAAATGCTCGACTGGGAAGCGCCCACCGGTGGCTACTTGCTGCATGCCACGATGGCCAGCGGCCGCGTGGCGGGGCAGGGCGCGCTGCGCTGGTTGCGTCGCAGCCCAACCGCACCGAGCGCAATCGCCAGGACCACCTGCACGTCGAGAACCGTTTCCCGTTCGCCAACGTGGTGACCACCGACCCGCACACCGGCAAGACCGACAGCCGCTAGGCCCGCTGCGAAACCAACGGCACCTGTCCGCTCGCGGCGAGGATCTATTCGGCCAACGAGTACTGGGTAAAGACCGCGTCGCTCCTGCACACCACGCCCGATGGTCAGGCCGACCTGCCGGACTCGCCTTGCGCCCGCAACCACTTCATGTCGAGCATGCGTCACGGCACCGGCAACGCCGCCCGCAAGGGCCTGTGCCAGCAGTTTGCCAACCCGTTGGCTACCTGCTCAACCTCGGGCCGAACTTCTACACCACCGGCATCGCCACCATCAACCTGCCGGTGTGCTCGGCGCCCTACCAGAACAACCTGGCCAACAGCCCGATCTACCTGAGCTATGTGCCCAAGACCGCGGCCGAGCGCGCCGCCAGCGGCGACCCGCGGCCCTCGGTCGAGGAGCGCTACCCGTCGTTCGGCCAGTACCACAGCGCGGTGATGCGCGCGATTGACGGCCTGGTGAAAGACCGCCTGATGCTCTGCGAAGACGCCGACGATGCGCAGGCGCGCCTGCTCGCGGCAGGCCTGGCGGCGGGCGTGCCGGCAGCGCAAGGCAAGCTGCCGCCGAAGGCGACGGTGCCGCATTGCCTGGGCGCCAAGCGCTGAGACACAGAGGGGATCGCGGCGCGCTGTCCTACCTGGGGTCGTCCCCGTCGCCGATGGCGCGGGCCGGCGCGGACGAGCACAGTGCAGGCCATGAGCATCCAGCGCGGCGCCGCCGTGTGCATGCTCCGCACACGGTGTGCGTGGAGACCCCGATGAAGACCCTGGCCCTGCTGACCCTTGCCCTTGCAGCCACCGCTGTGCTGCCGGTTCACGCCGCCACCAGCGTTGGCATCTCGATCGGCATCAATGCGCCCGGCCAGTACGGCCGCATCGACATCAACAACTATCCCCAGCCGGTGCTGGTGAGCCAGCAGCCTTTCATCTACGCGCCGTCACAGGTGGCGGTGTACCAGCGTCCGATTTACCTGTATGTGCCGCAGGTGCAGCAGGCCAGTTGGGGCCGCTACTGCGGCCGCTACAGCGCTTGCGGGCAACCGGTGTACTTTGTGCAGGAGAGCTGGGTTCGCGACGAGTACCGCCGCGAACACGACAACCGCAATGGCCGCAAGGAATTCAAGAACAAGGATCGCCGCGACAACGACCGCGGAAATGGCAAAGGCAAAGGCAAGGGCCGCGGCAAGAAGGACGATTGACGCCGCCTCCCCTTTGTCGCGGCGTTAGCGTTTCACGCCTTTGGGCGCGACGCTCGCGCGGCATTCTTCGCGCGCTGCTTTCGAGGCTTCGGCCTCGCAGCGCGCCGCCGCGTCGTCGATGCCACCCGACGCAGACGCCGCAATACCGCGGCGGGTTGCCGCGCGTTGGGCCTTGGTGGGTGGCGCGCTCTTACGCAGGGGGATGACGATCTGCGGTGTCACCCGTTCCTCGGGGCGCAAATCGCCCGGCGTTGAAGCGCTGTCGCGCAGTTCGGTGGGTGTCTGCACCCGGGGGCCGGGCGTTGCCGCCAGCGGCGCTGAAGCTGGCGCGCTGGCCGCTGGCGCGGCGCTCTGCGCAGTGGCCGAAACCATGGCGGTCGCGAGCGTCAAAGTGGCCAGCCAGGGCAAGCAGTGGAACTTCATCGGGGCGTCCTTCGCAGTGCAGCCGCCACAGTGCACCCGGCAAGCCCCCTGGGTCTGTGCGTTGGCGTACCCAGCTCGATACACAAGCGCCCGCGTTGGCGCTCAAGCCTTCCGCGCCGCCCAGGCCAGGCACAGCCAGGCCGCCAGCAAGGCCACGCCGCCGATGGGCGTGACGGCGCCGAGCCAGCGCACGCCGGTCAGGGCCAGGGCGTACAGGCTGCCCGAGAAAATCACCGTGCCGGCCACGAACAGCCAGCCGCTGGCGTTGACGGCCGTGCCCGGCCAGCGCGTGCAGGCCCAGGCCACCGCCAGCAAGGCCAGCGCGTGGGTCAGTTGGTAGCGCACGCCGGTCTCGAAGACAGCCAGCAGATCGGCAGGCAAACGGGCTTTGAGGGCATGAGCGCCAAACGCACCGAGCGCCACCGCGATAAAAGCGCTGAGGCTGCCGAGGGTGAAGAAGAGCCGGTCCATGCTCGTGATTGTCGGCCCGGTCACTTGCGGGTCTGCACGCGGAAGGCCTTGTCGATCAGTCTCAAAGCCTCGGGCCCATCCCATTCCTTGGCGCCGTAGATTTTGTCGACCACCCGCCCTTGGGCGTCGACCAGCACGGTCAGAGGCAGGTGGGTGGCGCCGAGCATGTTCTCCAACTCCAATTGGCGATCGATGTAGTGGTTGATCGTTGCGTTGCTGCCCTTCAACAGCCGCTGCGCCTTGTCGGGGTAGTCGTCGGTGGAGATGCCGATCACCGCGAACCGCGCGGCATGGTTCTGCCAGGCCAGCCGTTCGAGCGACGCCATCTCTTGCCGGCAGGGCGCACACCAACTGGCCCAGACATTGATGATCAGCGGCCGGCCCCGAAACGCCGACAGCTTGCGGTTCGGGCCGTTGAGGCCGAGCATCGTCGCCTCGCGCAGCGTCTGCCCCACCTCGACTTCGCCGGGGGTCTTCGCCCAGGCCAGGGGTGTCGC
>JANOKY010000647.1:0-5573 GCA_031419635.1 Burkholderiales bacterium
CCGCGCTCGCCGATCAGGCCGACCACGATCACGTCGGCCTCGGTGTAGCGCGCCATCATCCCCAGCAGCACCGATTTGCCCACGCCGGTGCCGGCGAACAGGCCGATGCGCTGGCCGCGGCCGACCGTGAGCATGGCGTTGATGGCGCGCACGCCGGTGTCCAGCGGCCGGCGCACCGGGTCGCGGTCCATTGCATTGATCGGGCGGCGGATCATCGGCGCCGAGCGCGTGTCGGTGATCGGGCCCAGCCGGTCCATCGGCTGGCCATGCGGGTCGACGACGCGGCCGAGCAGGCCGTCGCCGACGGGCAGGTGCAGGCCGCGGTCTTCGCTGCGCCGCCAGGGGTGGTTCTCGCGTCCCAGGCGCGGCGGCACGGCGGGCGCCGGCCGCGGCAGCACGCGCGCGCCGCTGGCCAGGCCGTGCACTTCGCCGGTGGGCATCAGGAAGGCGCGGTCGCCATCGAAGCCCACCACCTCGGCCTGCACCGGCGGGCCGTTGCTGCCATGCACTTCGCAGACGGCACCGACCGGGGCGCGCACCCCCGCCGCTTCGAGCACCAGGCCGGTCACGCGCACCAGCGAGCCGGCGCTGGCCAGCGGCAACGGGATCGCGGCGTAGGCTTCCAAATCCAAGAGATAGCGCTGCCAGCGCACTACTCTCCCTCGCTCTTGATGGTGGAGGTTTGGGGTGGGGGTGAAATCTTGCCTCGCCACTCATCCACCCCCATCCGCGCCTTCCCCCGTCAAGGGGGAAGGGGCCAATGCAAGCGACTGTCCGAGCATCGCCGCGGCTTGCGCCCAGCGGGTTTCGATGCGCGCATCGATGCTGCCCAGATCGGACTCGATGCGGCAACCACCACGCGTCAGCGAAGCGTCGGCCAGCAGCCGCGCCCCGCGTGCGGCCAGCGCTTCACCGGCACCGCTTTGCACGAGGGCCTGGTCATCGGGATGGACGAAAACGCGAATGTGCCGCGCCGACAGCAGCACCGCATTGACCGCCTCGGCCGCCACCTGCGCCACCTGCTCGGGCCGCGCCTGCAACTCGCCGCGCAACACCTGGCGCGCCAGCGCGGTGGCGGTGCGCGCCACGCTGTCGGCGATCTCATGTTCGAGCTCGACAAAGGCCTGGTCGAAGGCTGCCACCAGGGGCGCCAACTGGCCTGCCAGTTGCTGCGCAAAACTTTGCTTGAAGCTTTCCAGCGCCACCAGGCCATCGCGGTAGCCGTCCTGGTAGCCGGCCTGGCGCGTGGCCTGCTGCTCGGTGCCGCGCTGGGCTTCAGTGGCCGGCTGCGCGGCGGCGCTGTCGCCGAAGGCGTTGGGCCGCCAGGCGGCAAAGCCACCCACTTCCTCGCGCGGAATGAAGCGCGCGTAGGGGTTCGAGGTCGCGGGCCGGTCAGACGAATTCGTCATCGCCACCGCCGCCAATCACGATCTGGCCTTCGTCGGCCAGGCGGCGCACGATCTTGAGCATCTCTTTCTGCTCGGCCTCGACTTCCGACAGCCGCACCGGCCCGCGCGATTCGAGGTCTTCACGCAGCGTTTCGGCCGCGCGCGTGCTCATGTTCTTGAAGATCTTGTCGCGCAGCTCAACCGAAGCGCCCTTCAGTGCCACCACCAGCGATTCGCTCTGCACTTCCTTCATCAGCGCCTGGATGCCCTTGTCGTCGAGCTTGTCCAAATCGTCGAAGGTGAACATGTTGTCCATGATCTTCTGCGCCAGCTCGGCATCGGCTTCGCGGATGTAATCGAGCACCGCGGTCTCGACCGAGCCGCCGAGCAGGTTGATGATCTCGGCCGCCGGCTTGACGCCGCCCAGCGAGGTCTTGCGCATTTTTTCCCCGCCGGCCAGCACCTTGCTCATCACTTCGTTGAGGTCTTTGAGCGCGCTGGGCTGGATACCGTCGAGCGTGGCGATGCGCACCAGCACCTCGTTGCGCTGGCGCTCGGCGAAGCATTTCAGGATCGAGCTGGCCTGGTCGCTGTCGAGGTGGACCAGGATCGCGGCGACGATCTGCGGGTGTTCGCTGCGCAGCAGCTCGGCCACCGAAGCCGCGTCCATCCACTTCAGGTTTTCGATGCCCGAGATGTCACTGCCTTGCAGGATGCGGTCGAGCAGCAGGTTGGCCTTGTCGTCGCCCAGGGCTTTGCGCAGCACGCTCTTCACATACTCGTCGTTGTCGGCCACCAGGATGCTCTGCTCGGAGGCCACCATCGTGAATCGCTCGAGTACGCCGTCGACCTTGTCGTGCGAGACCGGCTTCATGCGCGCGATGGTCTCGCCCAGGCGCTGCACCTCCCTGGGTTCGAGGTGGCGAAAGACTTCGGCGGCCTCTTCTTCGCCCAGCGACATCAGCAGGATGGCCGCGTCTTCCAGGCCCTGCTCGTCGAAGCCCGCGGAGCTCATTTGGCAACCTCCGCGCTGTGCGCTGCGGAATTCGCCTTGGGAGCGGCCCGGCGGCTCATGACGTCTCCCCATTGACCCAGCCGCGCACGATGCCGGCCACCGCAGCCGGGTTCTGCTTGGCCACGGCGCGGGCACTGTCCAGCCGCTCGGTGCTGCGCGGCGCGGGCAAGGCCATGGCGGCGCGCGCGCCGGCCGGCAGCGGCAGCGATTCGTCGGCCACCACATGCAGTGGCGAGCCGCGCGCCGGGGCGGCCAGCGCGGCCTTCAATGCCGGGCGCACCAGGCCGAACAGGATCATCAAGGCCACCAGGGCCAGGGCCGCGGGCGTGGCGCCGGCGCGCAGCAGGTCAGTGAACCCCTCCTGCTGCCACAGCGGCAGCACATCGGCCTTGGGCAGGGTCTCGACACGGAACGGCGCATTGATCAGCTTGACCGAATCGCCGCGCTCCTTGGAAAAGCCGATGCTCTGCTGCACCAGCGCGGTCAGCTTCTCGACCTCGTCGCTGCTCAGCGGCGTGCTGGTGGACTTGCCGTTGGCCGCGGTGGTGACGCGGTGGTTCACGACCACGGCGGCGGCCAGGCGCTTGACGTTGCCGGTGGCGTTGCGCGTCACACGCACGGTCTTGTCGACCTCGTAGTTGGTGACGTTGTCGCGGCGCTGGTTGCCGCCACCAGCCGTGCCTGCTGCCGCGGTGTGCAGCGGGGCCGAGGCGCCAGTGAGCGGCGCGGTGGCCGGCAGCGGCGGCTGGTTGGAAGTGGCGCCGGGCACGCCGCTGGGCGTGGCCTGCGCCGCGTTGCCGGCCTCCGACACTTGCAGGCTGCGCACGGCAGCGGGCTCGCTGCCCTGGTTCGGCTTGAACGATTCCGAAGTCGCTTCGGTCTGCGAAAAATCGATGTCGGCAGCCACGGTGGCGCGCAGGTTGTCGCGCCCGACCACGGGCTCGAGGATCTCGATCACCCGCTTGACATAGCTGGCCTCGACCTGCGCCACATACTGCAACTGCTGCGCGTCCAGCCCCTGGCCGGACGACGGTTCGGTCGATCCCGACAGCAGCGCGCCGGTCTGGTCGAGCACGCTCACCGCCTTCGGGCTCAGCTCGGGCACCGAGGCCGACACCAGGTGCACGATGCCGGCGATCTGCGTGCGGTCCAGCGTGCGGCCCGGGTGCAGCGTCAACAGCACCGAGGCCGAGGGCTTTTGCTGTTCGCGAAAGAAGCCGTTCTGGTTCGGCAGCGCCAGGTGCACGCGCGCGGCCTGCACCGAACCGAGGGCGCCGATCGAACGTGTCAGTTCGCCCTCCAAGCCACGTTGAAACGTCAGGCGTTCCTGGAATTGCGTCTGGCCGAAGCGCGCGTTGTCCATCAACTCGAAGCCGACGATGCTGCCCTTGGGCAGGCCGGCCGAGGCCAGCTTCAAGCGCGCGTCGTGCACCTGCGAGGCCGGCACCAAAATCGCATTGCCGCCATCGGCATGGCGGTAGGGGATGTTGAGTGTCGACAACTGCGCAATGATCGCGCCGCCGTCCTTTTCGCTCAGGTTGGCGTAGAGCACCTTGTAGTCGCCCTTGTTGCCCCACAGCGCCAACGCCACGACGACAGCCACCAGGCCGGCGATGCCGGCACCCAGCATCAGCCGGGCCTTGGCCGGCATGGCTGCGAAGCCCGCGCCCGGCGGCGCATTGGCGGCGGCTGGTCCAACTTGTGCGATGGCGTTGTCCATGAATGCGGTGGGGTGTCAAAGCGGCGCAGGCTCACGGGACATGCCTGCTGCGATGGGGGCCATTGTTCGGCGCGACGCGGCAAAGCTATAGCTTGAACAGTCGGCAAAAGCAGCGCCAGTTCAGGCCGCTGCGAGGGCGCATTGCCCTCTACATTGACAGCCTGTTCCGACCACCCAGGCCGGGGCGTGACAGGAGTCACATTCGATGGACAGCGTTCGCCTCAAACCCTTCGATTTCGCCCAAGCGGTGGCGCGCGCCGGCCTGCAGACCAACGGCCAGCCGCTGGCGCCTGCGCGCACCGCCGCAGCCGAGGGCGGCGGTTTCGCCGCGGCGATGAGCCAGGCCTTGAAGTCGGTCAGCGCGCAGCAGACCGAAGCGCAGCGCCTACAGCGCGAAGTTCAACTCGACAACCCGACCGTCAGCCTGGAGCAGACGATGATCGCGATGCAAAAGGGCCAGCTCGGTTTTCAGGCGGCCCTGCAGGTGCGCAATCAATTGGTTCGTGCCTATACCGACGTGATGAACATGCAGGTGTGATGGTCGGGTGCGGCCGCCATTGAGTGACCGCATTCATGCAGTGATGCGCGCGTCGCGGCAGGCGGCACCCGGCAGGGGCTCATGGTGGGTCGGTCGGCTGCGCCGACTGCACTGCGATGCTCGCCCTTTGGTCGCGCCGCACAACTCGCTGCGTTCGCTGCGCTCACTGCGCTCGAACAGGCGCGGCGAGTCAGAACACGAAGCGCGCTGCGCGCGCCGACCAAAGGGCTGCGTTTCTCGTCGCCCCACAAATCGACCGCAATGGGCCGAGAGCCGCCACCCACGAACTGCAATGAGAAGAATCGCCGGCAACAGGCCAACGCAAGCGGCGTACCCGCTCGGGTAGCATCCGCGCGCAATGAATACCCCCTACGAATGGCAGATCGGCTGGCGCTACACGCGCGCGGGCCGCACGGGCCGGCGCAACGGCTTCATCTCCTTCATCTCGGGCGTGTCGATGCTCGGCATCGCGCTGGGCGTGGCGGCGCTGATCATCGTGCTGTCGGTGATGAACGGCTTCCAGAAAGAGGTGCGCGATCGCATGTTGAGTGTGATCGCGCATGTCGAGTTGTTCGATGCCCAGGGCGCGGCGCTGGCCGACTGGCGCGCCACGGCCGAGCAGGCGCGCGCTGCGGCGCCAGGGATGGTGCTCGGCGCGGCGCCGTTCGCCTCGGCCCAGGTGCTGGTGGCGCGCGGCGAAGACATGCGCGGCGCGCTGCTGCGTGGCATCTCCCCGGCCGAAGAGGCCAGCGTCACGCCGCTGGCGGCGCAATTGCAGGGCACCACGTTTGCCAAGTTGAAGCGGGGTGAGTGGAACATCGTGCTCGGGATCGAGCTGGCGCGTTCGCTCGGGGTGCGCGAGGGCGACAAGATCACGGTCGTCACGCCCGGTGGCCAAGTCACGCCGGCCGG
>JANOKY010000648.1:0-3739 GCA_031419635.1 Burkholderiales bacterium
GGCAGCATCGACTACTGGCAACATCCGGAGGGCAGTCTGCACCGCAACGAATTCGTCGTGACCGCACGGCTCGCTTCGGCCAACCTGGACCCCCGTGCGAGCCTGAACCCATGACGTCCAACGCACCCGCCCATTTCAGCCTGCTCGTCGTCGACGACGAGCCGGACCTGCGCACGCTGTACGAGTTGACGCTGCTGCGCGAGGGCTACGACGTCGAGACCGCGGGCACGGTCGAAGAGGCCCTGCTGCACCTGAAGGACCGCACCTACAGCGCCGTCATCACCGACATGCGGCTGCCCGACGGCAGTGGCCTGGATCTGCTGACCAAACTCGAACAGAGCGGGCGGCGCGAGAAGGCCATCGTCATCACGGCCTATGGCTCGGCCGAGAACGCGGTCGAGGCCTTGAAGGCCGGCGCCTACGACTACCTGACCAAACCGGTGGACCTGCGCCAGTTCCGCGCCGTCGTCGCCTCGGCACTCGGCCGCGCGCCGCAGACCGCGCCCACCGTGGTGCCGGCCAGCCTGCCGAGCGAAAACGGTGCGCCGGCCGCGCCGCGCAGCGTGGCGCGCGAGCCGGCGCGGCCGCCACCGCCCGATTTGACCCGCGGCGACGCGTCGGCCGGCCTGCCTGCCGCCGCGGCCGTGCCGCTGGCGCTGCGCCGGCTGTCGGGCCAATCGGCGGCGATGCAGCAGGTGCGTTCGCTGATCGAGAAGGTGGCGCGCAGCATGGCGCCGGTGCTGGTGCAGGGCGAGTCGGGTACCGGCAAGGAGTTGGTCGCGCGCGCCATCCACGATGTCAGCCCGCGTGCCGGCCAGCCCTTCATCGCCGTCAACTGCGGCGCGATCCCCGAGCACCTGCTCGAAGCCGAGTTCTTCGGCTACCGCAAGGGCTCGTTCACCGGGGCCAACGAAGACCGTGACGGCTTCTTCCAGGCCGCGCATGGCGGCACGCTGTTCCTCGACGAAATCGGTGACCTGCCGCTGGCGATGCAGAGCAAGCTGCTGCGCGTGATCCAGGAGCGTTCGGTGCGGCCGATCGGCGCCGTCACCGAAGCGCCGATCAATGTGCGCATCCTCAGCGCCACCCACAAGGACGTGGCCACCGAGGTCCAGACCGGGCGCTTTCGCCAGGACCTGTTCTACCGCCTCAACGTGATCCAGATCCGCGTGCCGCCGCTGCGCGAGCGGGCCGACGATCTGGCGCCGATTTGTGGCGCGCTGCTCGAGCGCATCGCCCGCGATGCCGGCGTGTCGCCGCCACCGACGCTGTCGCGCGAAGCCTACGCGCGGCTGATGCACTACCCGTTCCCGGGCAATGTGCGCGAGCTCGAGAACCTGTTGCACCGCGCAGTGGCGCTGTCGGGCGGCGAAGTCATCGAGCGCGACGACCTCGGCCTGGCCGATGATGTGTTCGTCGAAAGCGACCCGGCCGAGATCGACGCGCGCCTGGCCCAGGCGGTTGCTGCGCCGCCGCCCGCCAGCGCGCTCAGCCTGCCCACCGATCTGGTGGCCCACCTCGACGAGGTCGAGCGCGACATCCTGGCCCGCGCGCTCGAACGCCACCGCTATAACCGCACCGCGGCCGGCGCCAGCCTGGGCCTGTCGCTGCGCCAGATGCGCTACCGCATGGCGCGGCTGGGCGTGGTCGTGGCCGGCGCCGACACCGGCGATTGAGCCTTGCAGCGCGCGGTCTGGCAACACGGCTGGTGGTCGCACGCGCGGCGCGTGCCGTCGCCGAACTTCAACGCGCGGCCTGATGGCGAGCGCGTCACCTTGGCCGTCGTGCATTCGATCAGCCTGCCGCCCGGGCAGTACGGCGGCGACCAGGTCG
This sequence comes from Burkholderiales bacterium, assembly GCA_031419635.1. Taxonomy (GTDB): domain Bacteria; phylum Pseudomonadota; class Gammaproteobacteria; order Burkholderiales; family Burkholderiaceae_C; genus CADEEN01. The sequence continues at coordinate 1,834 of JANOKY010000648.1, forward strand.
AGCGCCTGTTCACCAACCGCCTGGACGCCGACGCCCATCCCTATTTCGACGCCCTGCGCGGCCTGCAGGTGTCGGCGCATTTCTTCATTCGGCGCAACGGCCGGGTGTTGCAGTTCGTCTCGTGCGATCAGCGCGCCTGGCATGCGGGGGCGTCGCAATGGGCCGGGCGCGAGCAGTGCAACGACCACTCGATCGGCATCGAACTCGAAGGCCTGGAGGGCGATCACTTCGAGGCCGCACAGTACGCGGCGCTGCTCGGCCTACTGCGCTCGGCGGCGCGGCGTTATCCGCTCGATACGGTGCTCGGCCACGAGCACATCGCACCCGGCCGCAAGGGCGACCCAGGGTCCGGATTCGACTGGGCAAAGTTGGCGCGCGGGCTCGGACGCGGCCCCCGCGTAGCGCCGGTCGTGCTCGCCTGCCATCGGGGAAGTTCCGGATACGAACGCTAGCGGTAGTGGCTTGTCGCAGGGCGACACCCCAGATATAGTGTCCAGCGTGATATCCTCGTTGCTCTTCCAAAGCCCCGCTGCCTGCCGTGTTGCCAACCCGGTTGATCGCGGCGATGGCCGCGGCGGGCGGCAGCGTTCTGCGGTTTTACCCGAACACTCCGTTGGCCCGCGCACCGTCTCCTGAGCTCGCGACCACGTTCGCCGCGCCGCGCTGTTCCCGCTCTTTGCCACCCCTTCCTGGTACCGGCTCGTCGCCCGCTGTCGTTCGAGCCCTGACCGCTTACTGACCCCCGCATTCGAACAAAGGCCCTGTCCATGCAAGCTGTTCCCGTTGCCGCCACCGTTGCCGCGCCTGTCATGGCGGCTCTGCCCACTGCCGCATCGGCAACCTCAGCCTACCAGGGCTACCAGATCATTCGCCGCAACGGCGCGGTGGTGGCCTTCGAGCCGAACAAGGTGGCGGTGGCGTTGATGAAGGCCTTCCTGGCGGTGCATGGCACCCAGGGCGCCGCGTCGGCCAGCGTGCGTGAAACGGTCGACGGCTTGACGGAGGCGGTGGTGCGCGCCCTGCTGCGCTCGCGGCCGGGCGGTGGCACCTTCCACATCGAAGACGTGCAAGACCAGGTCGAGCTCGGCCTGATGCGCGGCGGCCACCATGAAGTGGCGCGGGCTTATGTGCTGTACCGCGAGCGCCGCGCGCAGGAACACGCCAAGCAGGCGCAGTCGCGCGCCGTGCCCGCCGCGCAGGCACTGACCGTGATCGACCGCGGCCTGCGCGTGCCGCTCGACGACGCCAAGCTGCGCGGCCTGGTCGAATCGGCCTGCGCCGATCTGGGTGCCGATGTGAAGGCCGAGCCGATCCTGGCCGAGACCCGGCGCAACCTGTACGACGGCGTGCCGATCGACGAGGTCTACAAGGCCTCGATCCTGGCCGCGCGCACGCTGATCGAGAAAGAGCCGGCCTACACGCGGGCCACCGCGCGGCTGCTGCTGCACACCATCCGCCGCGAGATCCTCAACGACGAGGTGACGCAGGGCGAGATGGCCACCCGCTACGCCGAGTACTTCCCCGGCTTCATCAAGAAGGGCGTGGCCGCCGAGCTGCTCGACGAGAAGCTGATGCAGTACGACCTCGCTCGCCTGGGTGCAGCGCTGAAAGCCGAACGCGACCTGCAGTTCGACTACCTCGGCCTGCAGACCCTGTACGACCGCTACTTCCTGCACATCGACGAAGCGCGCATCGAATTGCCGCAGGCCTTCTTCATGCGCGTGGCGATGGGCCTGGCGCTGGGTGAGATCGACCGCGAGGCGCGGGCGATCGAGTTCTACAACGTGCTTTCGAGCTTCGACTTCATGTCGAGCACGCCCACGCTGTTCAACAGCGGTACGCGGCGTTCGCAGTTGTCGAGCTGCTACCTGACGACGGTGGCCGACGACCTCGACGGCATCTACGA
>JANOKY010000649.1:0-4513 GCA_031419635.1 Burkholderiales bacterium
CTGTCGACCCGCGAAGTGGTGCTGGCGCGCGCGCAGGACGTGGCTTCGCGCTTCGCCGCCACCGGCGCGCAGCTCGACGGCCTGCAAAACGGCGTGACGCAGGATTTGCACAACGGCATCGCGGCGGTCAACCAGTTGACGCAGCGCATCGCCGACGCCAACGAACAGATCGCCCGCTTCGCCGGCAGCGGCCAGCCGGCCAATGACCTGCTCGACCAGCGCGACCAACTCGTCGCCGCATTGAGTGCCTATGTGCAGGTGACGACCATCCCCGCCAGCGACGGCACCCTGGGCGTGTTCATGGCCGGCGGCCAGCGCCTGGTGCTGGGCAAGGATGCCTCGCAGTTGGCGCTGCTGCCCGATGCCTTCGACATCTCGCGCCAGGCCGTGGCCATCGTCGACAACGGCGTGGCCCGCGCGCTGCCGCAGGCTTTGGTCGGCGCCGGCAGCCTGGGCGGCCTGCTGCGCTTTCAGAACGAAGACCTGGTCAATGCGCGCAACCAGCTCGGCCAGTTGGCCACCGCCCTGGCCACGCGCTTGAACGAGCAACAGGCCCTTGGCCTGGACCTGCGCAGCCCGGCCGGCAGCGGCGCGCCCTTGTTCGCCACGGGTGCGCCGACCGCGCTGCCGGCGGCGGGCAACGGCCGCAATGCCGCAGGCAACTTCATCGCTTCGGTGAGCATGACCGTGACGGATACGAGCCAGTTGCAGGCCAGCGAGTACGAGCTGCGCAGCGACCCGGCCAACGCCGGCCAGTACCTGGTGACGCGCCTGGCCGACGGCGTGCAACGCAGCATCGCCAGCGGCGACACGCTCGATGGCCTGGCCATCACCATCGGTGCGCCGGCCCCGGACGCCAGCGACCGTTTCCTGCTACAGCCGCTGACGCGCGCGGCCAACAACATGCGCCGCGTGCTCGCCGACCCGCGCGGCCTGGCGGCAGCGTCGCCGCTCGAAGCGGTGCGCGCCGTCGGCAACACTGGCACGGCCAGCGTCGGCACGCTGGCCGTCGTCAGCGCCAGCGTCAACCCGCAGAACACGGCGACCATCGCCTTCACCAACAGCAGCGGCGCCTACGCCTGGGAGCTGCGCGACCGCACCAGCAACGCGCTGCTGTCCAGTGGCACCGGCACCTGGACGGCGGGGACGCCGATCGCGCTCAACGGTTTCGAGTTGCAGCTCGACGGCGTGCCCGCCAGCGGCGACGCCTTCGCGGTGGCGCAGACCGCGCACCCCGAGGCCAACAACGGCAACGCGCTGGCGCTGGCCGCGCTGCGCGACGAGCGCCTGGTCGGCGGCCAGACGATCACCGATGCCTATGCCAGCACGATGGCCGGCATCGGCGTGCGCGTGCAGGGCGCGCGCTCGGCGGCCGACATCTCGCAAGGCGTGGCCGCCGCCGCCGAGGCCCAGCGCACATCGCAAACCGGCGTCAACCTCGACGAAGAGGCGGCCCGGCTGCTGCAGTTTCAGCAGAGCTACCAGGCCGCGGCCAAGGTGCTGCAAGTGGCGCAGACCTTGTTCGATACCTTGTTGCAGACGACAGGACGCTGACCCCATGCTGCGCATCACCACCGCCCAATCCTTCGACACCGGCGTGCAGGGCCTGCAACAGCGCCAGCGCGAGCTGGCCGACGCCCAACAGCGCCTGACCAGCGGCAAGCGCGTGGCCAAGGCCAGCGATGACCCGACCGCCGCGGCGCGCGCCGAACGCGCCCTGGCCGCGCTGTCGCGCAGCGAGGCCAGCCAGCGCGCGCTCGAAGCCAGCCGCAATGCGATGACGCTGACCGAAGGCGCCCTGGCCGATGCCGGCGAGCTGATGCAGCAGGCCCGCGAAGCACTGGTCGCCGCCGGCAATGCCAGCTACAGCGACGCCGAACGCACGGGGGTGGCCGGGCGCCTGAGCGCCATCCGCCAGCAACTGCTGGCCATCGCCAACCGCGGCGACGGCGACGGCGGTTTTCTGTTCGGTGGCCAGGGCACCAGCCAGGCGCCATTTGTCGATGCCAGCGGCGGCGTGAGCTATCGCGCCACCGCCGGCGAGGTGCAGGTGGCCAGCGACGAGCCGCTGCCGCGAAGCATCGACGGCCAGCAGGCCTGGCTGGCCGCGCCCTCGGGCAACGGCCTGTTCGCCACCCGCAATGCGGCTGCAACGCCCAACCTCAGCGGGGCCTGGATCGACAGCGGCCGTGTCGCCGACCCGCAGGCTTTCTACGCCGCCACCTCGCCGCCAGCGGTGGCCAACCCGGCGGCACTGGTCTACCGCGTCGACTTCACGACGACAGCCGCCGGCACCACCTACACGATCCTCAAGGACGGCGCCGCCACCGTGGCGACCAACCTGCCCTACGTCAGCGGCCAGGCAATGCAGCTCGACGGCATGGCCTTCACCGTCAATGGCCAGCCGGCGGCCGGCGACGCTTTCGAGCTGACGCTGGCGACACCCTCGCTCGGCGTCTTCGACACCCTGGACCGCGCGATCGCCGGGCTGAAGACGCCGCTGCGCTCGGGCGCCGCGGTGGCCCAGGGCGTGCAGCGCTCGCTGTCGGATGTCGACGGCTCGATGGCGGCGCTGCAATCGCTGCGCAGCCGTGTCGGCGAAGTGTTGAATCGTGCCGATAGGCTCGAGGGCCGCATCGCCGACCAGGCCCTGGCCGCGAAAACCGAGCGTTCGAATGCCGAAGACCTGGACATGGTCCAGGCGATCTCCGAGTTCCAATCCCAGCAGACCGGCTACGACGCCGCGCTGAAGGTCTATGCCTCGGTGCAGCGGATGTCGCTGTTCCAGTACCTCAACGGCTAGCCGACCGGCCACACGCCATGCTGATGACGATTCAAGACAACCCGATCCTGGCCCAGGTGGTGCTCGGCTACTCGCCGATGATCGACCGCGAGCGGGCGGTCAGCGCCACCCGGCTGACCGTCTTCCCGGCCCGCACCGATGCGCCGCTGGATGCCGGCGAGTTGCTGGCCGCGGTGGCCGAGGTCTGGCCCGAGGCCGGTGGCAAAGTCTCGCTCAATGTCGTCAGCGAAACCCTGCTGCATGACCTGCTGCGTGCCAAGCCCAGCGCCAACTTGATGCTCGAGGTGCCGGCCTTCATGGCCTGCGACCCCGTCAACAGCCCGGCCATCCAGGCCCTGTACGGCCGCGGCAACACGCTGCTGATCAAGGGCCGGCCGCGCACCGAGTTGCCGCGCGACGTGCTGCCCTGCTTCAAGCATTCGATCATCGACCTGGCCGACGAGCGCCGCAGCGACAGCGCCGCGCCGCCCGGCGTGTCGCGCCAGATCAGCCATGTGCAGGCGGGGGTGCGCACCCTGGTCGACCTCGATGCCGCCTTCAAGCGCGGCGCGGTGGCCGTGCTCGGCTGGCCGATCGACGATGTGGTGCAGCCCACGGGCGGCCAGGCCCAGCCGGACCTGGCGACGATCCTCGAGCTGATGCGCCGCATCGACAAGGAAGAGTCGATCGATCGCCTGGAAGACACCTTGAAGCTCGACCCGACGCTGGCCTTCAAGCTGCTGCGCTACATCAACTCGCCGGCCTTCGGGCTGCGCGTCGAGGTCGGCTCGTTCCGCCATGCGCTGATGCTCCTCGGTTACCGGCGCCTGAAGCGCTGGCTGGCCCTGCTGCTGGCTTCGGCCAGCAAAGACCGCGACATGAAACCGGTGATGTTCGCCGCCCTGCGCCGCGGCCTGCTGATGGAAGAGCTGGCGCGCGCCAGCGGCGGCGCCAACAACGAAGAGATGCGCAACGAGGCCTTCATCTGCGGCGTCTTCTCGCTGCTCGACCGGATGATGAAGCAGCCCTTTGCCGATCTGCTCAAGGCCGTGCCGGTGCCCGACTCGGTGCGCCAGGTGCTGGTCGATGGTGTCGGCCCCTACCAGCCGTTCCTCGAAGTCGTGCGGGCGGTCGAAAACGAGTCGCTGTTCGATGTGCGCGACTGCGCCGAGCGGCTGCTGCTGGGGGTGGGCGAGATCAATCGCGCGGTGCTGCGCGCGCTGGCCCAGGCGGTGCAGATCCAATGATTCGAATCGGTTCGTGGCATACACCACGCCCACCGCCATTGCAGGGTGGGTGGCGGCGCCGCTGCGTGGCCTGGGCCGGCAGGCCAGTCGGTGACAATGGGCCTTGCGGCTGTACGCGCTGAGAGAGCCCTCGTGACGTTGCCTTCGATGTCCGCACTGTCAGACATTTCCCCGCCCGTGAACCCGGCCACCACCGGCGTGCTCGACGCGCAGGCCCTGGCGCGCCTGCACGACCTCGACCCCAGCGGCAAGGCCGGCCTGGTGGCCCGCGTGCTGTCCACCTACACCGCGTCGCTGCAGCGCCTGCTCGGGCAATTGCGCGTGGCCCGCCAGGACGCCGACGCGCAGGGCCAGCGGCATGTGGCGCACGCCCTCAAATCGTCGTCGGCCAGTGTCGGCGCGCTGAAGTTGTCGGCGCTGTGTGCCGATATCGAACGCAGGCTGCGCGACGGTCCGATGCAGGGCCTGGACGCGCAACTCGACG
>JANOKY010000650.1:0-3317 GCA_031419635.1 Burkholderiales bacterium
CGATCTCGCGCCGCGCTGATAAACTAGTCAGACCACTAGTCATCACGAGGTTCGCATGAAGACATGGCCGGTTCAGGACGCCAAAGCGCGATTCAGCGAGTTCCTCGAAGCCTGCATCGCCGCGGGCCCGCAGATGGTGACCAAACGCGGCGCAGAAGCCGCGGTCCTGGTTCCCGTGGCCGAGTGGCGGCGCTTGAAGGCCGCTGCCCGCCCCTCGCTCAAGCAACTGCTGCTGTCGGACGAGGGGCGCGTCGATCTGCCGATCCCGCCGAGGGGCGCCGCCCGCAGGCGCAAGCTGAGCGCGGCGGATTGAGTCGCATGTACTTGCTCGACACGAACGTCGTTTCCGAACTGCGCAAGCCGCGACCGCACGCTGCCGTGGTGGCCTGGCTTCGAGCCACGCCAGACGCTGAGCTGCATCTATCGGCCGTCACGCTGGGCGAAATCCAGGCCGGCATTGAGCTGACGCGCGATCAGGATGCCTCCAAGGCTGACGAAATCGAAGCCTGGCTCGAGCTCGTTGCATCGACGTACAACATGCTGCCGATGGATGGCGCGACGTTTCGTGCCTGGGCGCGGTTGATGCATCGGCGGTCGGACACCCTGTACGAGGACGCGATGATCGCGGCCACGGCCAGCGTTCACAAGCTGACGGTCGTGACTCGAAACGTCGCCGACTTTGCGCACCTCAAAGTCAAGGTCTTGAATCCCTTCAAGCCGGTGCGGTCCTGACGACACTCGGCGCTCATGCGCCTCTCGCCGAGCCATCACCCTGCTCCAGCCCCAACGCCACCCTGGCTTCGTACTCGCGGTCGAGCAGGCTCATCACCACCAGCGAGTCGTAGCCGTCGGCCAGCCTGACGCTTTCGCGCAGGCGCCCTTCTTCGACGAAGCCCTCGCTGGCATACAGCGCCAGGGCGCGGGTGTTGAGCGTCTTCACATCGAGCCAGAAGCGGTGCGCGTGCAGGTCGCGAAAGGCCATCTGCTTCAACAGCCGCACGCAGGCGCGGCCCAGGCCCTGGCCTTTGGGCTGCAGCACCAGGCGCTTGCACTCGACGCTGCGGTGCGGGTTGCGGCAGCCTTGCAAGATGACGAAGCCGGCGCGCGGGTAGTCGTTGCCGGCCTCGACGATGAAGTGGCGAAAGTCGGGGAAGCGCACCGCGCCTTCGTGCTGGGTGCGCTCCCAGGGCGTGATGAAGGGCAGGTTGGCCGGGTCGGTTTCAACCGTCTGCACGAACTCGAGGTCCGACAGCATGGTCGGCCGCAACCGGATCGCCAAGGCGCGCACTCCCCGCATGTTGGTGACGCCAGCAGTCGCGCGCCGTGTACCAGTGGCCGCCGCGCTCAGGCAGCGCGCTCGGCCAGCGAAGATTCTGCCATGCAGCCCTGCAGGTCGGCGAGCGTCACCGGCTTGGCCAGGAAGCCGTCCATGCCCGCTGCGTGGCAGGCCATGCGGTCTTCCTTCATCACATTGGCGGTCAGGGCCACGATCCGCGGCTGGATCGCCAGGGCCAGAGCGCGGATGCGGCGGGTGGCCTCCAGGCCGTCCATCTCGGGCATCAGCATGTCCATGAACACCAGGTCGTAGGGTTGGCGCTGCAGTGCCGTGATCGCTTCGACACCGCTGGCCGCCAGATCGCTGGGATAGCCCAGGCGTTCGAGCATGGTGCGCACGACGATCGCATTGACCGGGTTGTCTTCGACCACCAGCACCCGCATCGCATGGTGCGCTCGGGTGCCGTCGAGCGCGGCCGGCACGGTCATCGTGAAGGTGGCGGCGCGTGCGGCTGCGTGGTCGCCGAGCACACCGAGCAAGGTTTCGAGCAGCAGCCGACGCCGGATCGGCTTGTGCAGGCGCGCCGCGAACAGCGCCTGCGCCGCATCGGCGCCCTCGCTGGACGACAGCAACACCATCGGCAGCGACGGCAGCAGCGCGTGCAGCTCGCGGGCCAGCGCGGCCCCGTCCAGGTGCGGCATGTTGAAGTCGAGCACCGCCAAGTCGAAGACCTGGCCCTGACGCACCAGCGCCAGCGCGGCGCGTGGATCGCTCTGCGCGTGCGGCCGCATGCCCCAGCCGCGCACCAGGGTCTGCACGATCTCGAGGTTGGTCTGGTTGTCGTCGACCAGCAGCACGCGCACGCCGAACAGCGACTCGAGGGTCACGGCCGGGCCGGTGAACGTCGGCGCCTCGGCCGCTTCGGCGGCGACTTCGACCTCGAACTGCGAGCCCTGCCCGAGCACGCTGTGCACCCGCACATCGCCCTGCATCCGCCGCGCCAGCCGGCGGCTGATGGCCAGGCCCAGGCCGGTGCCGCCAAAGCGCCGCGTGGTGCTGGCGTCGGCCTGAACGAAGGGGTTGAACACGGCGGCCATCTGGTCCTCGGTCATGCCGATGCCGGTGTCGCTCACGCTGTAGCGCAGCCGCCCCGGCCTGGGGCAATCGACACTCACCAGCACCTCGCCGCGCGGCGTGAACTTGATCGCATTGGCGACGATGTTGACCAGCACCTGGCGCAGCCGCGTCGCGTCGGCCTCGAGCCACTCGGGCACGCCGGGCAAGACCTCGCAGGCCAGTTCGAGCTGCTTGCCGGTGGCTGCCGGCCCGAGCAACGCGAGCACATCCTCGGCCAGCGTTTCGGGCTGGAAGCGCTGCGGTTCGAGCACGATCTGCGCCGACTCGACCTTGGTGAACTCGAGGATGTCGTTGATGACGGCGAGCACCGAGTCGCCGCTGCTGCGGATGACGTCGACATAGTGCTTCTGTGCCGACGACAAGGCGGTGTCCTGCAGCAGGCTGGTCATGCCGATGACGCCGTTCATCGGGGTGCGGATCTCGTGGCTCATGGTGGCCAGAAAGGCGGTGCGCGCCCGGCCCGCGCGCTCGGCCTCGGTGCGTGCGCGCTGCAACTGTGCGACCGTGGATTCCAGCCGTGCCAGCGCCACGCGCACCGCCAGCCACCACACCGCCAGCCCGAGCAGGGCGCCGAGACCGGCCGCCTGCGCGGTCGTCACCGCCAACGCGGTGGCGCTGGCGTGCACGATCACGGTTGCCACTTTGACGCCCCGAATCCAGCACCGCTGTTTCGTGAACGAACTGCGACGCTGGCAACGGCGCACCGGCGTCGGCCAGATCGCGCTGGCCGGCGTCGCGCAGCAGCGCGCCGCTGATCGAACCGCGCTTGGCCGACACGTTGAGCATCGCCGCCAGCCGGTTGCGCTCGAAGGTCCAGGTGTCGGGCTTGTTGCTGGCCAGGTCGGAAAAGGCATCGGCCAGCGTGTCGCTCTCGATCTGCAGGGCTTCCTGGATCGCTTGCACA
>JANOKY010000651.1:0-1871 GCA_031419635.1 Burkholderiales bacterium
GGCGCCGGGGATCAGGCCGATCTTCACCTCGGGCAGCGCGATGGCCGCGCCGGGCGAGGCGACGCGGTACTGGCAGCCCAGCGACAGCTCCAGCCCGCCGCCCATGCACACCGTGTGGATGGCCGCGACGATGGGCTTGGCCGAGGCCTCGGCCAGCTTGATCAGCGTGTGCAGATTGGGCTCGGCCATGGCCTTGGGCGAATCGAACTCGCGGATGTCGGCGCCGCCCGAGAAGGCCTTGCCGGCGCCGGTCAGCACGATGGCCTTCACAGCTGGGTCGGCATTGCCCTTGGCAAAGCCGTCGGCGATGGTGCGGCGGTTCTCAAAGCCCAGGCCGTTGACCGGCGGGTTGTTCATCGTCACCACGGCAATGCCGTCGATGACCTGGTAGGTGTCGCTCATCGCAGACCTTTCATGTCAGAAAAAAGCACGATCGTTCGATTCTAGAAAGCAAAACGTGCCGGATCATGTTGCCAAAGCGACATGATCCGGCACGCGGTCCTTGCCCCAGGGAGACCCTTCTCGACGACTCAGACTTCGAGCCACTCCTTGCGGATGGCCTCGTTGGCCTTCAGATCGTCGGCCGTGCCCTCGAAGACGATGTGGCCGTGGCCCATCAGGTAGAGCCGCTTCGATATCTTCAGCGCAATGGTCAACTTCTGCTCGACCAGCAGGATCGACACCCCGTGTGCGGCGATGCGCTCGAGCAGGTTGGACACCAGCTCGACCATCTTCGGCGCCAGGCCTTCGGTGGGCTCGTCGATCATCATCAGGTCGGGGTCGCCCATCAGTGTGCGGCAGATGGTCAGCATCTGTTGCTCACCGCCCGACAGCACGCCGCCGGGGGTGTCGGCACGCTCGCGCAGGCGCGGGAACAACTCAAACATGTCCTCCATGCGCCAGCGCCCGCCCTCCTGGGTCGACTTCATGCCGAGGATCAGGTTCTCGCGCACCGTCAGGTTGGGGAAGATTTCGCGGTTCTCGGGCACGTAGCCCAAGCCGCAGCGCGCCACCTGGTGCGGCTTCATGGCGATAGTCTCGCGGCCCTTGAAGACCACCGAGCCGGTGCGGTCCACCTCGCCCATGATGGCCTTGATGGTGGTCGAGCGGCCCACGCCGTTGCGCCCCAGCAGCGAGACGATCTCGCCTTCGTCGACGTGGAAGTCCACCCCTTGCAGGATGTGGCTCTTGCCATAGAAGGCATGCAGGTTCTTGACTTCAAGCATGGTCTGCCTCCGCCGCCGGTGCGCCCAGGTAGGCCTCCTGCACCGCCGCGTTGCTGCGGATGCGCTGCGGCGTGTCGGTGGCGATCACCTGCCCATACACCAGCACCGAAATGCGGTCGGCCAGGTCGAACACCACGCTCATGTCGTGCTCGACGATCACCAGCGTCTTGCCCTCGCTGACCTTGCGGATCAGCGTCACCGCATGCTCGGTCTCGGATCGGCTCATGCCGGCGGTGGGCTCGTCGAGCAAAATCACGTCGGCCCCGCCCGCGATGGTGATGCCGATCTCCAGCGCACGCTGCTCGGCATACGACAGCACCCCCGCTGGCACGTCGCGGCGCGCCGTCAGGTTGATCTGCTCGAGGATGGCCTCGCTGCGTTCGCGGGCATCGCGTGAGCGCTCGATCAGGTTCCAGAACGAATACCTGTAGCCCAGCGACCACAGCACGCCGCAGCGGATGTTCTCGAACACCGACAGGCGCGGAAAGATGTTGGTGACCTGAAAGCTGCGCGACATGCCGCGGCGGTTGATCAGGTAGGGCGGCAGGCCGTTGATCGATTCACCCTTGAGCAGCACCTGGCCCGAGCTGACCGGAAAGCGCCCGCTGACCAGGTGGAAGGTCGTCGACTTGCCGGCGCCATTGG
>JANOKY010000652.1:0-5660 GCA_031419635.1 Burkholderiales bacterium
AACGCGGATTGTAGGAAGGCCGATGACCCCGCTGGCGAAACAATCCGGCCGCCGCGGGTTAACCCGCGTTGGATTCAACCAGACCGATGCCGGCCTGCTGCAGGCGCCACATCTCGGCGTAACGCCCGTCCTGTGCCAGCAGTTCGCCGTGCGATCCGCGCTCGACGATGCGCCCTTTGTCCATCACCAGGATCTGGTGCGCATCGGCCACCGTTGACAGCCGGTGGGCGATCACCAGCGTCGTTTTGTTGCGCGCCGCGCTCTTCAGCTCCTCCTGGATCGCGCGCTCGTTGGCCGAGTCCAGCGCCGAGGTGGCTTCGTCGAAGATCATCAGCGGCGGGTTCTTCAGCAGCGTGCGGGCGATGGCCACGCGTTGTTTCTCGCCGCCGGAGAGTTTCAGCCCACGCTCGCCAACCATCGTGGCGTAGCCGGTGGGTGTGGAGACGATGAAGTTGTGGATGTGCGCGGCCTTGGCGGCGGCGTGCACCTCTTCGCTGCCGGCCCCCGCGCGGCCGTAGGCGATGTTGTATTCGACCGTATCGTTGAACAGCACCGTGTCTTGCGGGACGATGCCGATGGCCGCGCGCAGGCTGGCCTGCGTCACGCCGCGAATGTCCTGGCCGTCGATCGTGATCCGTCCGCCATTGACATCGTAGAAACGGAACAGCAGCCGCGCCAGCGTGGACTTGCCGGCGCCCGACGAGCCGACCACGGCCACCGTCTTGCCAGCCGGGATCTCGAAGCTCACGTCGTCAAGGATGCGCCGCGCCGGGTCATACGAGAAGCTGACCTGCTCGAAGCGCACCGTGCCTTGCGCCACCGCGAGCGGCTGCGCGCCCGGTGCGTCGGCGATCTCGCGGTTCTGGCCCAAGAGCGCGAACATCTTTTCCATGTCCACGGTCGACTGCTTGATCTCGCGGTAGATCACGCCGAGGAAGTTGAGCGGGATGTAGAGCTGGATCATCAGCGCGTTGACCAGCACCAGGTCGCCCAGGGTCAGGCTGCCGTCGACGACGCCGAGCGTGGCGCGCCAGACCAGCAGGGTCACGGTCACCGCGATGATCAAACTTTGGCCGAGGTTGAGCAGCGACAGCGAGGTCTGCGATTTGATCGAGGCCTTCTCCAGGCGCTGCAGGTTCTCGTCGTAGCGCGATTGCTCGAAGCGCTCGTTGCCGAAGTACTTGACGGTTTCGTAGTTGATCAGCGCGTCGACCGCGCGGGTATTGGCCTTGCTGTCCTGCTCGTTCATGGCGCGGCGGAAATGCGTGCGCCATTCGGTCACGGTCACGGTGTAGGCGATGTAGGCCACCAGCGCGGTCAGCGTGATGGCCGCAAACCAGCCATCGAAGCGGCTTGCCAGGAGCACGATCACCAGGCTGATCTCGACCAGGGTCGGGATGATGTTGTAGATGAAGTAATTGAGCAGCGAATGGATCGCCCGCGAGCCGCGCTCGATGTCGCGCGAGACGCCGCCGGTCTGGCGCTCCAAATGAAAGCGCAGGCTCAGGCTCAGCAGGTGGTCGAAGGTCTGCAACGCCACCTGGCGCGCGATGCGTGCGGCCACCGGGTAGAACAGGAATTCGCGCAGCTCGGTGAACAGGGTCACCGAGACGCGCAGCGCGCCATAGGCCAGCAGCAGCGCCGCCGGCACGGCCAGCAGCGCGCGCGGGTCGCCGGGCTTCAGGTCCAGCGCATCGACCAGTTGCTTCAACACCAGCGGCACGCCGATATTGGCCAGCTTGGCCGCCACCAGGCAGGCCAGTGCCACGCCCACCCGCCAGCGCCACTGCCAGATGTAGGGCAGCAGCTTGCGCATCGTGGACAGGCCGGCGTTGGGCAGCGCGGCGGTGGCGGTGACAGGAACAGGCAATGAGGCAGTGGCAGAACGGCGCATCTTGCAAGTGTCGTGGAAGAATGCTCGCACCCCGCGAACCAAGGTCAAAGCCATGCCGCCAGCCCCCCACTCCGCCAGCGTGATGGCCCCGCCGCGCCTGCCCGACGGCAGCGAACTGGTGATGCGGGTGATGCCGCTGCCGGCCGACACCAATCCCAACGGCGACATTTTTGGCGGCTGGATCATGGCGCAGGTGGACATGGCCGGCGCGGTGCTGCCGTCGCGCATCGCCAAGGGCCGCATCGCCACGGTGGCGGTGAACCAGTTCCTGTTCAAGCAGACCGTGTCGGTTAGCGACCTGCTGAGCTTTTACGCCCGCATCGAGCGCATCGGCACCACCTCGATCACCGTGCACATGGAGGTCTATGCCGAGCGCAACCCGGCCAACCTGCAAGTGGTGAAGGTCACCGAAGCCAACCTGACCTATGTGGCGATCGACGCCAACGGCCGGCCGCGGCCGATCCCGCGCGAGTGACCGCTCAGGCGCTGCAGTTCGGGTGATCCCTGATGCAGCGAAACGCATCGAGGCGGACGATCCAGCGGCGCAGCATCTTGCTTGCCGGAGAACCGCCCATGAAGCTCTACCACCACCCCGCCTCAACCGTCAGTCGCCCGGTCATGCTGTTCGCCGCCGAGGCCCGTATCCCGCTCGAGATGCAGGTCGTCGACCTGTTCACCGGGGAGCATACCCAGGCGGCCTACGACGCAGTCAATCCGAACCACCTGGTGCCGGTGCTCGAAGACGGCAACTTCCGCCTCACCGAGAGCTCGGCGATCCTGAAATACCTGGCCGACAAAACCGGCTCGGCGCTGTACCCGAAGGATTTGCAGCAGCGTGCCCGCGTCAATGAGCGCATGGACTGGATCAACACCCAGTTGTGCCGCGACTTCGCCTATGGCTTCATCTACCCGCAAATCTTCCCCTCGCACAAACGCCCGAGCGACGAAGCGCAGCAGGCCACGCTGAAATGGGGCCAGGAGCGCGCCCAGGGCTGGATGAAGGTGCTCAACGACAGCATCCTCGGCCCCGGCAACGCCTATGTCTGCGGCGACGCGATCACGATCGCCGACTTCTACGCCGCGTCCTTCGTCGCCCTGGGCGAGATCACCGGCAGCGACTACGCCGCCTACCCGAACATCCGCCGCTGGCTCGACCGCATGAAGGCCCTGCCGAGCTGGAAGCAGGTCAATGCAACCATCGACGGCTACGCCGCCAGCCTCAAAGGCAGCCCGCTGCTGGCGGTCTGAATGATCCGCAAGCTGCACCACAGCGCCTACCGCTGCCGCGACTCCGAGCAGACGCGGCGCTTCTACGAAGACTTCCTCGGCCTGCCGCTGGCGGGCACGCTCGAGATCAATGAAACCAAGAGCGGCCGGGCCACCAAAACCCTGCACACCTTCTTCCGCCTGGACGACGGCTCGTTCATCGCCTTCTTCGAGGCCGGCGACATGCCGTTCGATTTCAAGCCGCAGCACGACTACGACCTGCACCTGGCGCTCGAAGTTGAGCGCCCGGTGCTCGATGCGATGCTGGCCAAGGGCCGCGCGGCCGGCATCGACAGCCGCGGCATCTCGCAGCATGGCTTCATCGAATCGATCTACTTCCGCGACCCCAATGGTTATGTCGTCGAGCTGTGCGCCAAGGCGCCTGGGCACGACGTGGCGATGGACCCGGCGCGCAACGGCGCACACGAAAGACTACAGCGCTGGACCGCTGCGCGTGCCGGCGCCATGAGCTGATTTCAGCGTGTGCCCATGAGCCAGGAATCAACCCGGCCGAACCCACCCACACCGAAGAGAACCGCATGTCCGACAACGCTCGCAGTGCCACCTTATTTCGCCTGGCCGTCGTTTACTTCGTCGTCGCCGTGGCGCTCGGCATCATGATCGGCGCCTCGGGTGACCACGGCTTGATGCCGGTACACGCGCACCTGAACCTGCTCGGCTGGGTCTCGATGACGCTGTTCGGCGTCATCGGCCGCTTCTACCCTGTGACCACCCGGAGCCGCATCGCGACCTTGCAGTTCTGGCTCTACAACCTGGGCGTGCCGGTGCTGCTGCTGACGCTGGCGGCTCTGCTGCGCGGCCACGCCGCGCTCGACCCCGTCGTCGGTGCGGTGGTCGGCATTTCGGTGCTGCTGTTCGCCTACGGCGTGTTCACCGGCGTCAAGGCGCCGGTGAGCGGCGACCGAGCGCCCGGCTGAAACCCTCTGGGCGCCACCCTCGCGCCTGATACGGCCGGCCCGGCAATTGGACGCTGTAGCTCTTCAGCCAACATGATTGGCCGTGATGTTCAGCAGGCCATCGTCAACCGCTCAAGCCAAGACCCGGAGCACCGCCATGGCCGACCCCCAAGCCGCCACCGCCACCCAGTTGCGCAACATCGAAACCAAGACCGGCAAGAGCCTGGCCGAGTTGCGCGCCGTCGTTGCCCAAAGCGGCCTGACCAAGGTGGGCGAGGTGCGCGCGATGCTGATCGAGCGCTTCGGCCTCGGCTACGGCGACGCCAACGCGCTGGCCCTCGCGAGCAAAGCCCCTGCTGTGTCGGCCGCGAGCGACGACCCGCTGACGGCGATCTACAGCGGCGCCAAGGCTGCGCTGCGGCCCTTGCATGAGCAGGTGATGATCCAGATCCACCGCCTCGGTGCGTTCGAGATCGCGCCGAAGAAGGCCTACCTCAGCCTACGGCGCAAGAAGCAGTTCGCGATGCTCGGCCCGGCCACGCAAACGCAGATCGAACTCGGGCTGAACGCCAAGTGCCTGCCCGCCGATCCGCGCTTGAAAGTCATGGCGCCGGGCGGCATGCGCCAGTACACGGTGCGGCTGTCGGCGCCCGCGGAGGTCGACGCCAAGCTGGTCGGCTGGCTGCGCGCCGCGTACGACGCCGCCGGCTGAAACTCAGTGGCCGGCCGCGGCCAGGCGCGGCCAGATGTGCGTGGCGATGTGCTCGGCCAGCACCACCCCGCAGACGCGGTAGACCGGCTCGCCGGGGTGAAAGCCGTCCCCCGCCATCACGCCGCGGTTGAGCAGCAGATCGATCGGCACATGCGACACATCGTCACGGCCGGCGGCCCATTGCGCCACCGCCGCGTCGTGCCGGCGCGCATCGGCGCCGGCCACCCAGCGCAGCGGCTGCGGCAGCCCGGGGAAGCGGTGCACCGGCGGCAGCGGCGCGAACACCACATGGGCCACGCCATGGCCATTGCGCAGCCGGTTGGCGATGGCCGTGCGCGCGGCCACGGCGCGGGCCGAGGGGATTTGCGCGACAACATCGTTGACGCCGAGCACGACGACGGCGATGTCGGCCCTGATCGCCGCATCGGCTTCGAGCAGTTGCAGGCATTGCGCACTGGTCACGCCCGAGCGCGCCAGCAACTGCCACTGCACGCAGGCATGGCATTGCGAAGCCACGGCGCGGCTGAGGTGGCCGGCCAGGGCATCTTGCTGATGCGCCACACCCACGCCTGCGGCCGAGGAGTCGCCGACGATCAACAGCTGCAGCCGCGGGCCGTGGCCGATGCGGCCGGAGCGCGGCCCTTCGGCCTCGGGCAGGCGCGGCATGCGCCCGCGCGTGCTGAGGGCCTGGGCCACCAGCAATGGCGAGAGCAGCAGTTTGGCCGTCAGGCTCATCGCGACATCAGAACTTGGAGAAGTCCGGCTTGCGTTTCTGGAAGAAGGCCTGGAACGCTTCCATCGCCTCGGGGCTGCGCAGGCGCTTGGCGAACAGCGCGCTTTCGCTGCGGATGGTGCTGGCAATCTGCTCGCG
>JANOKY010000653.1:0-2577 GCA_031419635.1 Burkholderiales bacterium
CGCCGGTGACGGCCGCCTTGTGCGCTTCGCTGCCCTTGCCGCCGTGGTGGCCGTCTTCGATGTACTTCTTCGCGTTGTCCCAGGCGCCGCCGCCGGTGCACATCGAGATCGCCACGAACAGGCCGGTCACGATCGTGCCCATCAGCAGGCCGCCCAGTGCCGTAGGCCCGAGCAGCAGGCCGACGACGATCGGCACCACCACCGGCAACAGGCTCGGCACAATCATTTCCTTGATCGCGGCGGTGGTCAGCATGTCGACCGCGGCGCTGTAGTCGGGCTTGCGCTTGCCGGCCATGATGGCGCCGTCGGCGAACTGGCGGCGCACTTCGACCACCACCGCACCGGCGGCGCGCCCGACGGCTTCCATCGCCATCGCGCCGAACAGGTAGGGGATGAGCCCGCCGATGATCAGGCCGACGATGACCTTCGGGTCGCTCAGGTCGAAGCCGACGCTCATGCCGCGACTTTCGAGCGAGTGGGTGTAGTCGGCGAACAGCACCAGCGCGGCCAGGCCGGCGGAGCCGATCGCATAGCCCTTCGTGACGGCTTTCGTGGTGTTGCCGACCGCATCAAGCGGGTCGGTCACATCGCGCACGCTCTTCGGCAGCTCGGCCATTTCGGCGATGCCGCCGGCGTTGTCGGTGATCGGGCCGTAAGCGTCGAGCGCGACGACGATGCCGGCCATGCTCAACATCGAGGTGGCGGCCACGGCGATGCCGTACAGGCCCGCCAGTTGGTAGGCGCCAAGAATGGCGGCGCAGACGAACAGCACCGGCCACGCGGTCGAGCGCATCGACACGCCGAGGCCGGCGATGATGTTGGTGCCGTGGCCCGTGGTCGAGGCTTGCGCGATGTGCTGCACCGGCTTGTACTGCGTGCCGGTGTAGTACTCGGTGACCCAGACCAGCGCGGCCGTCAGCACCAGGCCGACGGCACAGGCACCGAACAGGCGCAGGTGCGTGCCGGCACCGAGTGCATCGGCCGGCATGAACATCGTCGTCACGAAGTAGAAGGCGATCAGCGACAGCACGCCCGCCACCGCCAGGCCCTTGTACAGCGCCGGCATCACGTTCTTCATGCCGGGCGAGGCCTTCACGAACGAGACGCCGATGATGGACGCGATGATGGACACCGCACCGAGCAGCAGCGGGTACACCACCGCCGCCATCGGCGCTGCGCTGACCACGAGGGCGCCTAGCGCCATCGTCGCGATCAGGGTCACGGCGTAGGTTTCGAACAGGTCGGCGGCCATGCCGGCGCAGTCGCCGACGTTGTCGCCGACGTTGTCGGCAATCACCGCCGGGTTGCGCGGGTCGTCTTCCGGGATGCCGGCTTCGACCTTGCCGACCAGGTCAGCGCCCACATCGGCGCCCTTCGTGAAGATGCCGCCGCCCAGGCGCGCGAAGATCGAGATCAGCGAGGCACCGAACGCAAAGCCGAGCATCGGCTTGAGCGTGGTCGCCAGGCTCTTGTCCGGCGTGATGTTGCCGTTGCCGGTGATGAACATGAAGAAGATGCCCACGCCGAGCAGGCCCAGGCCGACCACCAGCATGCCGGTGATGGCGCCGCCCTTGAAGGCGACGTCCAGGGCCGGCCCGATGCCCTTGGTGGCGGCCTGCGCCGTGCGCACGTTGGCGCGCACCGAGACGTTCATGCCGATGAAGCCACAGGCGCCCGAGAGCACGGCGCCGAGCACGAAGCCGCCGGCCGTGACCTTGCCGATGAAGAAGAAGATCAGCACCGCCAGCACCAGGCCGACGAAGGCGATGGTCTTGTACTGCCGCGCCAGGTAGGCCGCGGCGCCCTGCTGGATCGCGCCCGCGATCTCCTGCATGCGGGCGTTGCCGGCGTCCTGGCTCAGGATCCAGCTTCGCTGCACGAAACCGTAGATGACAGCGGCCAAACCGCAAGCCAGCGCTGCGTACAGCGCCATGGTGGTGGACATGAAAAGGGCTCCTTCCTCGGGGTTCTTTTGACGGGTGGCAGGCTTGACGCGCCAGGGGGCGGCCGGTCTGCTCGATGCGCGGGCGATGCTACCCGATGGCCGCCGGCCGGCCGGCCGGGGTTTGCGATCGGTGCTGCCACCGCGTCAGGGCCTGGCAAGCTGGCCACCTAGAATCAGGGTTGCCCCCAATGCCAGACGTAGAGCGAGACACCGCATGAGCCTGCACAACGTGACCCCGGGCGCCAAGGCGCCGGAAGAGTTCAACGTCATCATCGAGATCCCGATGAACGCCGACCCGATCAAGTACGAGGTCGACCATGAGACCGGGGCGCTGTTCGTCGACCGCTTCATGAGCACGGCCATGCACTACCCGTGCAACTACGGCTACATCCCCAACACGCTGTCGGACGACGGCGACCCGGTCGACGTGCTCGTCATCACGCCGGTGCCGCTGATCCCCGGTGTCGTCGTGACCTGCCGCGCGCTGGGCATGCTGCGCATGGAAGACGAGGCCGGGGGCGACAACAAGGTGCTGGCGGTGCCGATCGACAAGATCCTGTCGATCTACACCCAGTGGCAGAAGCCGGAAGACCTGAACCCGCTGCGCCTGAAGACGATCCAGCATTTCTTCG
>JANOKY010000654.1:0-3095 GCA_031419635.1 Burkholderiales bacterium
CTTGGCCATCGGCACGCGCCGCGGCCACCGCGTCGTCGATGCGCAGGGTGCCGTCGACGACGGAAAATTCGGTGTGGGTGCGCAGGTGAATGAAAGACATCGCTGGCGTGGACTATTTGGACTTCCAGGTGAAAGGAAACAGCAACTGCTTCCAGAAGCCGTTGGGCACATAGTCGCCGACCACGCCGTACTGCGCCGGCCAGGCGCGGTCGGATTGCACCGCGGTGCCGAACAGGTGGTCGAGGAAGGCGAAGTGCGCGGCGTAGTTCTTGTCGATCGCCTCGTCGTCCTGGGCGTGGTGCCAGTGGTGGAAGTTGGGCGTGACGATCACATAGCGCAGCGGCCCCAGGCGCACGCTGACGTTGGCGTGGTTGAAGACCGCCTGGAAGCCGACGATGACGATGTAGGCGTCGATCACTTCCTTGGAAAAACCGAGCACGAAGATCGGTGCCAGCACCAGCGTGCGGGTGATGATCAGCTCGATGATGTGCTGGCGCGAGCCGGCCATCCAGTCCATGCTCTTCACGCTGTGGTGCACCGCGTGCAGGCGCCACAGCACCGGCACCTCGTGATAAGCACGATGCGTCCAGTACTGCACCAGGTCAGCCACCAGCACGATCAGCAGCAGGGCCGCGACGAACGGCAGGTCACGCACCCAGGCCTGCACGCCATCTTTGGCGGCCCAGCCGAACAACTTGTGCACCAGCAGGTTCACCGCCAGCAGCACGAAGCCGACCATCATGTGGTTGACGATGAAGTGGTGGAAATCGGTTTGCCACTCGGCGCGGAACACCGGCTGCGTCTTGCGCAGCGGAAACAGCTTTTCGACGAAGATGAAGATCAGCGTCGAGCCCAGCAGGTCGAGGATGAACCAGTCCAGGCCGATGTAGGGCGTGTTGTCGGGGAAGTCATTCACCGGCACCTTGTGCCCGCCCAGCGCCAGCGTCAGCGCGATCAGCACGAAGGCCCCGGCCGACAGCCAGCGCACGCGGCCGAACGCGATGTTGAACAGCGCGATCGCGCCGGCAACCACCAGCGACCAGTACAGCAACTGGCGCATCAGCGCCACGTCATAGCTCTGGCGCAACTGCGGCGTGGTCAGGTATTCGGGGAAGTGAAAGGCCAGCACGCCCAGCAGGCACAGCACCGCCAGCGTCAGCGCCACCACGCCCGAGGCCAGGCCGCGGCCGGCGCGGATTTCGCCGTGCGATTCACTCAGTTGGTTCAGTTTGTCGAGCATCGTGGATCCCCTCTTAGGCAGCATTATCGGGCGCCGACACTGGCTAGACTCCTGCTCCGTGCCGCACAGCATCCTGAACCTCAGCGCCTACGCCTTCGTCGCCCTGCCCGATGCAGTGGCGCTGCGCACCTGGCTCCACGACCAGGCCAATGCACGCGGCATCAAAGGCACCGTGCTGCTGGCCGAGGAAGGCATCAACCTGTTCGTGGCCGGCGCGCCCGAGCCGCTGCGCGAGTGGCTGGCACTGTTGCGCGCCGACGCCCGCTTTGCCGCACTTGACGTGAAGGAAAGCTGGAGTGAGCACCTGCCCTTTCGCCGCCTGCGGGTGAAGGTGAAACGCGAAATCATCCGCATGAACCAGCCGCAGGTGCGGCCCACCTCGGCCCCCGCAGGGCGCGCACCGGCGGTGGACGCGGCCACCCTGGCGCGCTGGCTCGACGCCGGCGTCGATGACACCGGCCGCGAACTGCTGCTGCTCGACACCCGCAACGGCTTCGAGGTCGACGCCGGTGCGTTTGCAGGCGCTATCGACTGGCGCCTGAAAACATTCAGCGACTTCCCTGCCGCGCTGGCCGCGCGCCGCAGCGAACTCGAAGGCCGCACCGTGGTGTCGTACTGCACCGGCGGCATCCGCTGCGAGAAAGCCGCGCTGGCGATGCGCGAGGCCGGCCTGGCCCATGTCTACCAACTCGACGGCGGCGTGCTGCGCTACTTCGAGCGCCTGCCCGCCGCGCCGCACTGGCGCGG
Source organism: Burkholderiales bacterium (assembly GCA_031419635.1). Classification (GTDB taxonomy): domain Bacteria; phylum Pseudomonadota; class Gammaproteobacteria; order Burkholderiales; family Burkholderiaceae_C; genus CADEEN01. Next base: position 1,988 of record JANOKY010000654.1, read on the forward strand.
ACGCTGCTTCGTTTTCGACGACCGCGAAACGCTCGGGGCCGACCTCGCGTCGGCGCGGCCCGGCTGAATCGATGAGCGCGCGCCTGCTGCGCCTGTTCGGCCTGCTGCTGATGCTCAGCGCAGCGGCGATCGCGCTCAGCCGCGCCCCCGATGTGCCGGTGCAGGCCCTGGTGGCGCGCTGGGGCCTGCCGCCGTCGGAGTTCATCGACGTCAAAGGCCAGCTCGTGCACCTGCGCGACGAAGGCCCGCGCAACGACCCGGCGCCGCTGCTGCTGCTGCACGGCACCGGCGCCAGCCTGCACACCTGGGAGGGCTGGGCCGCAGCGCTGAAGGGGAAGAAGCGCGTGATCCGCATCGACCTGCCCGGCTTCGGCTTGACCGGCCCGTTCGCGGGCCAGTACGCGAGCGACGACTACCGCGGTGACAGCTACGCCCGCTTCGTGCTCGATCTGCTCGATGCGCTGGACGTGCCGCGCGCCAGCATCGGCGGCAACTCGCTCGGCGGCGAGGTGGCCTGGCGCGCGGTGGTGATGGCACCGCAGCGCTTCGACAAGCTGATCCTCGTCGATGCCAGCGGCTACGCCTTCGCGCCCGACGAGCTCCCGCTCGGTTTTCGCGTTGCCCGCGTGCCACTGCTCAACCGCATCGGCGAAACCCTGTTGCCGCGCGCGCTGGTGGCCGCGACGCTGCGCAGCGTCTACGGCGACCCGACGCGCGTCAACGACGACATGATCGAGCGCTATTTCGAGCTGGCCCTGCGCCAAGGCAACCGCCACGCCCTCGGGCTGCGCTTGCAGCAACTCGAGATGGGCGAGCACGCCGAGCGCATCAAGAGCCTCGCCCTGCCCACGTTGGTGCTGTGGGGCGGGCGCGACCGCTTGATCCCGCCGATCAACGCTCAGCGCTTCGCCGCTGACATCCGCGGTGCGAAACTGGAGCTGTTCGACAACCTGGGCCATGTGCCGCAGGAAGAAGACCCGGCGCGAACCGCCGCCGCAGTGGCCGCATTTCTGGAGAGCGATCGATGAGCAAGAGCGCACATGAATACGGCGTCGAAGTGCTGTGGCAACGCGCCGCGCACGAAGCCTTCACCGACAACCGCTACAGC
>JANOKY010000655.1:0-3276 GCA_031419635.1 Burkholderiales bacterium
GGTCGGAGACTTCCATCACCAGGCGCATGTTGTGCTCGACCAGCACCACGGTCATGCCCGCGGCCGCGAGCTGGCGGATCAGCGCGTCGATCTCGCGCGCCTCGGTGGCGTTGAGCCCGGCGGCCGGTTCGTCGAGCAACAGCAGCGTCGGCTCACTGGCCAGCGCGCGCGCAATCTCCAGGCGCTTGAGCGCGCCGTAGGGCATGCCGTCGGCCATCGCGTCGACGTAGGCCTCGAGGCCGACGCGGCGCATCAACGCGGCGGCAGCGTCGCGGCAGCGCGCCTCGGCACGCACCAAGGCCGGCGTGCGCAGCAGCGAGGGCAGCAGCGCACAGCGCTCGCGCAAGTGGCGCCCGGTCATCACGTTCTCGAGCGCGCTCATGTTGAAGAAAATCTGCAGGTTCTGGAACGTGCGGCCGAGGCCCGCCGCGGCCCAGCGGTGGATCGGCAAACCGGTCACGTCGCGCCCGGCCAGCACGATGCGGCCGGCATCAGGCTGGTAGATGCCGGTCATCAAGTTCAACAGCGTCGTCTTGCCCGCACCGTTCGGGCCGATGATCGCGTGCACGCTGCCGGGCTGGACCTCGAACGACAAGTTGTCGATCGCGCGCAGGCCGCCGAAGCGCTTGGCCAGGCCGGTGACTGTGAGCAGGCTCACCTCATGGCCTCGAGATCAAGCGCGCCAGCGTCGGCACGATGCCGCGCGGAAAGAAGACCATGGTGGCGATCAGCACCGCGCCGAAGACCATCGTTTCGTAGTCTTTGAAGACGGTCAGGAATTGCGGCAGAACGGTCAGCAGCGCAGCGCCGATCACCGCGCCCCAGATCGAGGCCATGCCGCCGAACACGACCATGATCACCAGTTCCACCGAGTGCAGGAAGGACGCCTTGGCCGGCGTGATGAAGCCCGCGTAATGCGCTGTCAGCGCGCCCGCGGTGGCGGCAAAGAGCGCCGAGATCACGAACACGCGCAGTTTCCAGCGCGCGCTGTCGATGCCGGCGGTCTCGGCCGCGACCTCCGAGCCGTGCAGCGCGCGCAGCGCGCGGCCGACCGGCGAATCGATCAGGTTCAGGGCCAGCCAGACGCTGAGCCAGAGCGCCACGGCCACGATGGCATACCAAACCGGTTCGCCTTGCACGGTGCGGCCGAAGAGCACCAGGGCCGGTACCGTCATGCCGTCGGGGCCGCCGGTGAGCTGGTCTTCGTTGGCCAGCACGATCGAGACGATCACGCCCAGGCCCAAGGTGGCCATCGCCAGGTAGTGGCCCTTCAGGCGCAGCGTTGGCCGCCCGACCAGCCAGGCCAGCGCGCCCACGGCCAGCACGGCCAGCGGCATCGAGGCCCAGACCGGCCAGCCCCAGCGCGCGGCCGCCAGTGCGCTGCCATAGCCGCCGAGGGCGTAGAACGCGGCGTGGCCGAGGCTGATCTGGCCGGCGTAGCCGATCAGCAGGTTGAGGCCAACGCAAACCATCGCGTTCAGGGCCACCAGGATCGCGATCTCGAAGAAGTAGTTGTTCGGCAAGGCCAGCGGCAGCAGCACCAGCACCGCGGCCAGCAGCGCGAGCTGCGGCGCGCGCGGCACCAGCCCGGCGCGCGGCGCGATCGCGATCTCCACCGCAGAAGCCGCGGCCTTCCCAAGCGGCCGCCGCGGATCCGGCTCTGCCGGTCCGCTGGCGGCGCCCCCAGGGCCAAGAAGTGGCCCCTTCGGGTCCACGGGGGGAACGCCCAAGGCGCTACGGGGCGGGGTCATACCCTCTCGCTGCGGCGGGCACCGGCCAGCCCTCCCGGCATGAAGAACAGCACCGCGAGGATGACGACAAAGGCGATCGCATCCTTGTACGCGGAAGAAATGAAGCCGGCGCCCAGCCCCTCGATCAGGCCGAGCAACAGACCGCCGGCCACCGCACCGCCGAAGCTGCCCAGGCCGCCGAGCATCGCTGCGGCAAAACCCTTCAGGCCGAGCATCACGCCGATCTCGTGCGAGGTGAAGGTGATCGGCGCGCTGAGCACGCCGCCCAGGGCGCCCAGCGCCGCAGCCAGGGCGAAACTGGCGCGCATCACGCCGCGGGTGGAGATGCCCATCAGCCGCGCGGCGAGCGGGTTGATCGCGGTGGCGCGCATCGCCTTGCCGTACAAGGTGCGGTTGAAGAACCAGCCGAGCGCCAAGACTGCGAAGGCGCTGCCGGCCAACACCCACAGGCTTTGCGGCAGCACAGTGGCGCTGCCCAGCGCGATCGGGTCGGCGCCAGAAAACGCCGGCAGCGCGTGGATGCGCTTGTCCCACAGCACCTGCGCCAGGCCGCGCAGGAACAGCGCCACGCCGATCGTGATGATGATCAGTGTCACCACATCGGCCTTGCCGCCGGACTGGGCCGGCTCGAGGGCCAGGCGCTGCACCAGCACGCCGACGATCACGGCACCGAGTATCGCCAGCGGCACCGCAGCCCACAGCGGCAGCCCGAGGCCGACCAGGGACACGGCGCCCATGCCGCCGATCATCACGAACTCGCCCTGGGCGAAATTGATCGCGTGGCTGGCGTTGTAGACGATCGAGAAGCCGAGCGCAACGAGGGCGTAGATGGCGCCGGCGGTCAGGCCGCCGGCGACGAATTGCAGCCAGGAGCCGCCCATGTCGTGCTCGCTGCCGCCATGCTTACTTGACGAGCGACCAGTTGCCGCCCTTGACCTCGAGCATGCGGAACGCACTCAGGTCCAGGCCCATGTGGTCGGTGGCCGTCATGTTGACCACGCCGCCGGTGCCGACGTAGCCGCGCGTGGCTTCGATCGCATCGCGCAGTTTGGCCTTGTCGGTGCTGCCGGCGGCCTTGAGGGCGTTGACGGCGATCATCAAGCCGTCATAGGCGTGGCCGCCGAAGGTCGAAACATCGCTCTTGTACTTGCCTTCGTAGGCGTTGCGGTAGGCCGTGACGACGGGCTTTTGCGGGTCGCCGGCCGCCAGCAGATCGGCCACCAGCAAGGCCGCGGCAGGCAGGCGCACGCCCTCGGCGGCATCGCCCGCGAGCTTGATGTATTCCTTGGAGGCCACGCCGTGCGATTGGTACAGCGGCAGCGTCAGTCCGACCTGCTTGTGGTTGCGCGTCACCAGGGCCGGCCCCTGGCCGAAACCGGCGTTAAGCACCGCCTGCGCGCCCGAGCCTTTGATCTTGGTCAGTTGCGCCGTCATGTCGGTGTCGGCCGCGCCGTAGGTCTCGTCGGCGACGATCTGCAGGCCGTGGTTGGGCGCCACCTTCAGGCACTCGGCGCGCATCGACTTG
>JANOKY010000656.1:0-8533 GCA_031419635.1 Burkholderiales bacterium
CAGCCAGCGTTGCGCGAACGAGGGCAGCAGGGTCAGGCGGATCAACTGCTCGGCGCCGCACGACACCGCCAGCGCGGCGCGCAGGCCATCGTCGATCTGCGCCAGCGCCGGCTCGACCGAGCGCAGCAGGGCGGTGCCGGCCGCGTTGAGCACCACCCGCCGGCCGCGGCGCTCGAAAAGCTGGAAACCGAGCTGCTCTTCGAGCTGCTTGATCTGCTGGCTGACCGCGCTGTGCGTGAGGTGCAACTCCTCGGCCGCGGCGCGCAGGGTGGCCTTGCGCGCGACGGCGCGAAAAGCCGGCAAGGTGGCCAGCGGCAGGCGGGGCGAGCGGGGCATTCTGGTAAGCATAGCTGAACAAACAGGCCAGAACAATGTGCTTTTCATGCAGTGGCTGTGCACCTAAGCATGTACAACATGCACTTCCCCCAGGAACCCACCCTGAGCACCGCCCACACCGCCTTGCCCGCCTCGATCACGCTCTGGACGCCGCTGCATCAGCGCTTGCGCGCCGCGACAACGGATCTTGTCGGCCGCCTGCGCCACGCCCTGCGGCAGGCCGCCGAACAGCGCGTCGCCAAGCGCCAGGCGCGCCAGCAGCACGCGCTGCTGTCGCACCTGGATGCGCACACCTTGCGCGATATCGGCCTGGGTGACTGGGCGGCGTCGGCGCGCGACAGCGATGACGCGAGCAGCCGCCGCGCGCTGGAGTTGCGCGGCTTCTGATCAGAGCCGGTTGATCGACATCCCGGAGGTCGAGCGCAGGCGATCGAGCAGGTGCGGCGCGATCATCGACAGGCTCAGCACCTCATGCACCGCGCCTTGGGCGATGGCCTCCTTGGGCATGCCGAATACCACGCAACTGGCTTCGTCCTGCGCCAGGTTGCAGGCCCCGGCATCGCGCATCGCGCGCATCGCGCGGGCACCGTCGCCGCCCATGCCGGTGAGCATGATGCCGAAGGCGTTGGGGCCGACCCCGCGGGCGGCTGACTCGAACAGCACTTCCACCGAAGGCTTGTGGCGGTTCACCGGCTCGCCGTCGCGCACGCGGGCGATGTAGTTGGCGCCCGAGCGCTCGATCGACAAGTGAAATCTGCCCGGCGCCAGGTAGGCGTGGCCGGGCAGCACGCGCTCGCCGTCCACCGCTTCGGCCACGCGGATGCGCGCCAGGCCGTCCAGCCGCTTGGCGTAGTTGGTGGTGAAGCCCGGCGGCATGTGCTGCGTGATCAGCACCGCCGACGCATCGGGCGGCAGTCCGAGCAACACTTCCTTGGTGGCTTCGGTGCCGCCGGTGGAGGCGCCGATGATGATCAGTTTCTCCGTTGACAACCGGCCCAGCGCCGATACCGGGGCCGTGGGCCGCGTGGCGGCGTCGCCCGTGCCGGCCGCAGACGTCGGCGGCGCGCGCCGGATCTGCGCTTTCGCGGCGGTGCGGATCTTGTCGGTGATGTCTTCGGAGAGCTGGCGCATGCCGTCGGCCACGCCGACCTTGGGCTTGGCCACGAAATCGATGGCGCCGAGTTCGAGCGCGCGCAGCGTCACGTCGGCGCCGCGCTCGGTCAGCATCGACACCATCACCACGGGGGTGGGTCGCAGCCGCATCAGCTTGGCCAGGAAGTCGATGCCGTCCATGCGCGGCATCTCCACGTCCAGCGTGATCACGTCGGGGTCGGTGTTCGGATCACCTCGCGCGCAGCGGTGAAATTCTCCGAGTGGCCGACGTAGAGCAGACCGCCCGCGCGCATCGCGCCGTGGATGCCTTCGAGCACGCGGCGCTGCGTTGGGCCATCGAAGTAGATCATCACGTTGCGGCAGAACACCATCTCGAACGGCTCGCCGAGCTGCCAGCGCGGGCTCATCAGGTTGAAGGGCTGGAAGTCGATCATCCGCACCAGCTCGGGCTTGATGCGGATCGCGCCGGCATTGGCACCGGTGCCGCGCAGGAAGTGGCGCTCCAGCCGCTCGGCGCCCAGGCCGCGGGCCTGCGCGTCATACACGCCGCCGCGCGCGGGGGCCAGCACATGGGTGTCGATGTCGGTGGCCAGCCGCGTCACCGGCGCGTCGGCGCCGAGCGCTTCGACCACTGTCATCGCGATCGAATACGGTTCCTCGCCGGTCGAGGCCGCGTTGCACCAGATGCGCAGCGGCTTGCTGCGGCGCGCCGCCAGGTCAGCGGCCAGCGCAACGACAGGGTGGTCCTCGCGGAAGAACGCGGTCAGGTTGGTGGTCAGGCAGTTGACGAAGGCCTGCTACTCGGGGTGCTGCGGGCCCTGCTGCTCGCGCCACAGCAGGTAGCTCGAGAACGAGCGGTGCCCGGTATCGCGCAGCCGCCGCGACAGGCGGCTGTAGACCATCGCCTGCTTGCCCGGGCTCAGGCTGATGCCGGCATGCTGGTAGACCAGCGTGCGCAGCCGCTCAAAATCGGCGCTGGCGAAGGCGAATTCCACTGCGACGGTGGGCCGGGCGGCGGTGGCGGTGCGGGCGAGGGCGGGGCGGGGCTCATGGGCGGGTTCGGTGGAAATCGGCGACTGCAAATCGGGTCGGGGCCCACGCGTGCGTGGCCTGGCCAGGCGCGGTCCGTTGCGCTGCCAATCTGGCCGCGCCGCCCGGCTGGCCAGGCGCGAAAGAGCGCCCGCTTTGCGGTCCATTTGCCAGGGCCACGCGTCAGGCCCCGCTGCTAGACTGGGTTCCACCTTGAGCGCGTCGCCCCCTCCTGCTGCACCGACTGCGCCCGCCGCTGCGGTGGCGCCGGGCATCGGCGCGCTCAACGTCGATGCCGCCTTGTCGCTGCTGCGCCAGTCGGGCCACGAGCCGCCGGCCGGCGAGGCCGGCAGCGCCGTTTGGCTGCAGGGCCTGATCGATGCGCTGTGCGAGCTGTCCAGCCGCGATGCGCTGACGGGGCTGGCCAACCGCCGCCACTTCGAGATGGTGCTGGCGCGCGAGATCGACCGGGTGGCGCGCGCCGGTGAGCCGGCACTGCTGTTGTTGCTGGACCTGGACCACTTCAAGTACGTCAACGACAGTTACGGCCACGCGGCCGGCGACCTGGTATTGAAAGCCGTGGCCGAGGCCCTGCTCGAGTGCGTTCGGCCGATGGACACCGTGGCCCGCATCGGCGGCGAAGAGTTCGCCATCGTGTTGCCGAATTGCCCGCCGGCCTTCGGCCCCACGGTGGCCGAGCGCGTGCGCACGCGCGTGGAGCGCCGGCCAGTGACGATCGGCCTGACCGAGCAGATTTCGGTGACCTTGAGCCTGGGTGGCGCCTTCGCGCCGCAGTGGGTGCGCTCATCGGTGACGCTGTGGCTCGAGCGTGCCGACCTGCAGCTCTACAACGCCAAGACCGGCGGGCGCAACCGCGCGGTCTTCGAGCCCGCTGCGGTGTCGCTGGTGACGGCCGAAGAAAAAGGCCTGCTGTTCAGCCCGTTGCCGTTCGACGATGAGCACGAAGACTCGAGAGGCAGCGACGCATGACCGATTTCGCAATGCCTCGTGCCCACCGGGCGCGCATCACCGCCGTCACCAGCGGCAAGGGCGGCGTCGGCAAGACCTTTGTCTCGGCCAACCTGGCCGCGGCGCTGGCCCGGCGCGGCGAACGCGTGCTGGTGCTCGACGCCGACCTCGGCCTGGCCAACCTCGATGTGGTGCTCAACCTGTCGCCCAAGATCACGCTGCACGATGTCTTCACCGGCAAGCACCGGCTCGAAGACGCGATCGTGCCGGTGGCGGGCGGATTCTCGGTGCTGCTGGCCGGCTCGGGCATGGTCGAGTATTCGCGCCTCACGCCCGAGGTGCGCGACCAGTTGCTGGCCACCGTCGAGGCCGTCACGCCGCAGTTCGACCGCGTGCTGCTCGACACCGGCGCGGGCATCTCCGACGTGGTGCTGTACACCCTCTCGCTGGCCCACGATGTGCTGGTGGTGACCACGCCCGAGCCGACGGCCATGACCGACGCCTATGCCACCATCAAGGTGCTGGCCACCACCCAGGGCCGGCGCGCGCTGCAACTGGCCGTCAATCAGGTGCTCAAACCCGGCGAGGGCCGCGTCATCCGGGCCCAGTTGCAGCAGGTCATCGACCGCTACGTCAGCCCGGGCCTGGACGCGCCGGTCAAGCTCGAGTACCTCGGCGAAGTTCCGGTCGACCCGGCGGTGCGCGAGGCGGTGCAGAAGCGCCAGTTGCTGCTCGATCTGTACCCCGGCGCGCCGGCCGCGCAGGCCATGCTCGCACTGGCCGCGCGGATGACGCCTTGAGCGACGCCGCCTCCTTCAACACCGCCGACTGGATGCGCAACCAAGCTGGCTGAATGGCTCCCTCGCCCCTTTGGGGAGGGTCGGGGAGAGGGGCGGGCACCGTTGTAGTTGCGGTCGGCCGGCCCTCACCCCAGCCCTCTCCCAGGGGGAGAGGGAGTTGGAGTCGCACGCAGGAGCACCAGCAGCGCGCCGTGCCCGCCATCGGCGGCGCTGGCTTGCGTGAACGCGATGACCTGGTTCTTCTGCACCAGCCAGCGCTTGACCTTGTCCTTGAGCACCGGCTCGCGGCCGGGTGAGCCATTGCCTTTGCCGTGCACCACGCGCACGCAGCGCAGGCCCTCGCGTTCGGCCTGGCGGATGAAGGCCGACAGCGCATCGCGCGCGGCGTCGCGGCGCAGGCCGTGCAGGTCGAGCTGGCGCTGGATCGACCATTGGCCGCGGCGCAGGCGGGCCAGCACTTCCGTGCCGATGCCTTGGCGGCGGTAGCTCAGGGCCGCATCGGTGTCGAGCAGGGTGCTCACATCAAAGTCGTCCGACAGCGTCGCGGCCAGGGCCTGGGCTTCGTCGCGCTGGCGCTGGCGCGGCTCGGGCGGCACGGCAGGGCGCGGCAGCTCGGCGCGCTCGCCCTGGGCCTGGGGCGTGACGCTGCCCACCGTGATGCGAAAGCGGTCGCGCTCGAAGCGTTCGCGCGCTGCCGCCTCGGCTTCGATCGCGCGGCGTGCGGTGTCTTCGCGCACGCTGCGGCCGATGCTTTCCTTCAACGCCGCCAGCCGCGCCAAGTCTCGCGCTTTCACCTCACATCAACCCGCGTTCGGCAAACGACAGCACCGCACCGGCACCCACCACCAGGTGGTCGATCACGCGCACATCCACCAGTTGCAGCGCCGCGCGCACGCCCTGCGTCACCAGCTCGTCGGCGCGCGAGGGTTCGGCAACGCCGCTGGGGTGGTTGTGCGCCAGCACCACGGCCGCGGCATTCAGCGCCAACGCGCGCTTGACGATCTCGCGCGGGTGCACGCTGGTGTGCGCCAGCGTCCCGCGAAACAGCACCTCGAAGGCCAGCAGGCGCTGGCGGCTGTCGAGAAAGAGCACCGCAAAAACCTCGTGGCCGAGCGGGCGCAAATGCAGCGCCAGGTAGTCCTTGACGCGCTGCGGCGTGTCGAACAGCGGCTGCTCGGCGAGTTGCTGGGCCAGCACGCGCCGGGCGATTTCGAGCACGGCGGCGACCTCGGCGCGCTTGGCCGGGCCCAGGCCCTTGACGCCCTTCAGGGCCTCGACCTCGGCGTGCAGCAACCCCGCCAAACCGCCGAAGCGGTCGAGCAGCGATTGCGCCAGTTGCAGCACGCCCAGCCCCGGCAGGCCGGTGCGCAACAGCAGCGCCAGCAGCTCGGCATCGGCCAGCGCGCCGGGGCCGCGGGCGAGCAGCTTTTCGCGCGGGCGCGCGTCGGCAGGCAAGTGCGCCAGTGAGTTGGGGCGTGGCTTGGCAGGGGTATTCAAGTGGGGCCCCGTAAAATCTCGGCCAGTCTATCGCCCCGCGCTTTGCATACGCCCCTGACCGTGACCGCCGTTCAACCCGCCTCCTTCCTGACCCTGCACTACCGCCTGGCCGGCCCCGATGGCGCAGCCGTGGTCGACACCTTTGCCGGCCCGCCGGCCACGCTCTCGTTGGGCAACGGCGAGCTGGCCCCGGCGATGGAAGCGCGCCTGATCGGCCTGGCCGAGGGCGCGCGCGAGAGTTTCGAGCTGGCGGCCGGCGAGGCCTTCGGCGCGCGCAATCCCGAGATGCTGCAACGCGTGAAGCTGGCGCTGCTGCACGAGCTGGGCGACCCCGATGCGCGCTACGCGGTCGGCGATGTGGTCCAGTTCCCGACCCCCGACGGCCAGAGCGCCTATGCGGGCGTGGTGCGCGAGGTCGGCAGCGACTGGTTGCTGTTCGACTTCAACCACCCGCTGGCCGGACAGCCGGTGCGCCTGGATGTGCATGTGATCGGAGTGCTGTAGATGCTGAACGAAGTCGTCCTGGCCGAGCCGCGCGGTTTTTGCGCCGGGGTCGACCGCGCGATCGAGATCGTCGAGCGCGCGCTGATCAAATTCGGCGCCCCGATCTATGTGCGCCACGAGATCGTGCACAACACCTATGTCGTCAACGACCTCAAGGCCAAGGGGGCGATCTTCATCGAGGAGCTGGCCGAAGTGCCGCCCGGCGCCACGCTGGTGTTTTCGGCCCACGGCGTCAGCCAGGCGGTGCGCCGCGAAGCGGCCGAGCGCGGCTTCTCGATCTTCGACGCCACCTGCCCGCTGGTCACCAAGGTCCACGTCGAAGTCGCCAAGCTGCACAAGGAAGGCTACGAATTCCTGATGATCGGCCACAAGGGCCACCCCGAGGTCGAAGGCACGATGGGCCAGCTCTTTGGCGGCATCTACCTGGTCGAAGAGGTGGCCGATGTGGCCAGCGCGCCGGTGCAAAACCCCGAGCGCCTGGCGGTGGTGACGCAGACCACGCTGTCGGTCGACGACACCGCCGCCATCCTGGCCGCCGTCAAGCAGCGCTTCCCCAACGTGCGCCAGCCCAAGCACCAGGACATCTGCTACGCCACGCAGAACCGGCAGGACGCCGTCAAGGTGCTGAGCCCGCAGGTCGATGTGGTCATCGTCGTCGGCAGCCCGACCAGCAGCAACAGCAACCGCCTGCGCGAGCTGGCCGAGCGCCTGGGCCGGCCGGCGTACATGGTCGAAGATGCGTCGGCCTTGCGGCCCGAGTGGTTCGCGCAGGCCCAGCGTGTCGGGCTGACCGCCGGCGCTTCGGCGCCCGACGTGCTGGTGCAGCGGGTCATCGCACGCCTGCGCGAACTGGGTGCAGTGTCGCTGCGCAAGCTCGACGGCGTCGTCGAGACCGTGCACTTCCCGCTGCCCAAGGGGCTGAAGGGCTCGAATGACGCGATCGACAGGTCGGTGCTGCACACGACGACAACCAACTCCTGAACCATGCTCGACATCAACCTGCTGCGCCGCGACCTCGACGGCGTGATCGCCAAGCTGCAAACGCGCAAGACGCCGCAAGAGTTTCTCGACCGCGACCGGTTCGTCACTCTGGAAGGCGAGCGCAAGCGCATCCAGACCCGCACCGAAGAGTTGCAGGCCGAGCGCAACAGCCTGTCCAGGCAGATCGGCCAACTCAAGGCCCAGGGCCAGGACGTGGCCGCGGTGATGGCCCAGGTGGCCGGCTTCGGCGATGAACTGGCCACCTCGGCCGCGCGCAATGAAGCGCTGCAAACGGAGATCAATGCGCTGCTGATGGGCCTGCCCAACCTGCCGCACGACAGCGTGCCAATCGGTGCCGACGAACACGCCAATGTCGAAGTGCGGCGCTGGGGCCGCGCGCGCGCGTTCGACTTCGCGGTCAAGGACCATGTCGACCTCGGCGAGCCGCTGGGCCTGGACTTCGACACCGGCGCCAAGCTGTCGGGCTCGCGCTTCACCTTCCTGCGCGGCCCGGCGGCCAGGCTGCACCGCGCGCTGGCGCAGTTCATGCTCGATGTGCAGACGCAAGAGCACGGCTACACCGAGTGCTACACGCCTTACTTGGTACTGCCGGAGACACTTGAGGGTACCGGCCAATTGCCGAAGTTCGCCGCCGACCTATTCAAGGTCGATGCATCCACAGTAAGCACTCCAGAAGAAGATCGACAGGATGAGGCTGGTCGCATCGGCCCGAACTACCGCATGCATGCGCGGGGTCCACGAGCGATGTATCTCATCCCAACCTCCGAGGTAACGCTCACAAACTCCGTGCGCGGCCAGATCCTCGACGCTGCCGCGCTGCCGATCAAACTCACCGCGCACAGCCCCTGCTTTCGCTCCGAAGCCGGCAGCGCCGGCAAGGACACGCGCGGCATGATCCGCCAGCATCAGTTCGACAAGGTCGAGATGGTGCAGATCACGCAGCCCGAGAAGAGCTACGAAACGCTCGAGCAGATGGTCGGCCACGCCGAAGCCATCCTGCAAAAGCTGGAGCTGCCGTACCGCGTGGTCCTGCTGTGCACGGGCGACATGGGCTTCGGCTCGACGAAAACCTACGACCTCGAAGTCTGGTTGCCGGCGCAGAACACCTACCGCGAAATCAGCTCCTGCTCCAACTGCGAAGCCTTCCAGGCCCGGCGCATGCAGGCCCGCTATCGCAATGCCCAGGGCAAGACCGAACTCGTGCACACCCTCAATGGCTCGGGCCTGGCGGTCGGCCGCACGCTGGTGGCGCTGCTGGAGAACCACCAACAGGCCGACGGCAG
>JANOKY010000657.1:0-2035 GCA_031419635.1 Burkholderiales bacterium
GGCGTGATGATCGTGCTCTTGATCGGGTCGAGCATGTTGAAGCCCGGCGCCAGGTTGCCGAAACCATGCCACTTCTCGTTGGCGTTCAAGACCCAGTTGTCGCGGCTGCCGATGCCTTCGGTGGCGAGTTTTTCCGGGCCCCAGACCTTGAACCACCAGTCCTTGCCGAACTCCTTGTCGACCTTGCGCATCGCACGACGGAAATCCAGCGCCTCCTTGATGCTTTCCTCGACCAGGGCGGTGCCGCCGGGTGGCTCCATCATCGCCGCGGCCACGTCGCATGAAGCGATGATGGCGTACTGCGGCGAGGTCGAGGTGTGCATCAGGTAGGCCTCGTTGAACAGGTGCCGGTCGAGCTTGTTGTTCTGCGAATCCTGCACCAGCACCTGCGAGGCCTGGCTCAGGCCGGCGAGCAATTTGTGCGTGCTCTGCGTGGCATACACCAGCGCATCCTTCGGCCGCGCGCCGTGCTTGCTCATCGCGTGGTACTGGGCGTAGAACTTGTGGAAGGCAGCGTGCGGCAGCCAGGCTTCGTCGAAATGCAGGGTGTCAATCCAGCCATCGAGCTTGGCCTTGATCGTCTCGGTGTTGTAGAGCACGCCGTCGTAGGTGCTTTGCGTCACCGTCAGGATGCGCGGCTTGATCTGGCTGGTATCGACGCCGGCCAACAGCGGGTTGGCGGCGATCTTCTTCCTGATCACCTCGGGCGAGAACTCGCTCTCGGGGATCGGCCCGATGATGCCGAAGTGGTTGCGCGTGGGCGTCAGGAACACCGGCACCGCGCCGGTCATGATGATCGCGTGCAAGATCGACTTGTGGCAGTTGCGATCGACCACCACCACATCGCCCGGCGCCACCGTGTGGTGCCAGACCATCTTGTTGCTGGTGCTGGTGCCGTTGGTGACGAAGAAGCAATGGTCGGCGTTGAAGATGCGCGCGGCGTTCTTTTCGCTCTGCGCGATCGGGCCGGTGTGATCGAGCAACTGGCCCAGCTCCTCCACCGAGTTGCAGACATCGGCGCGCAGCATGTTCTCGCCGAAGAATTGGTGGAACATCTGCCCAACCGGGCTTTTCAGGAAGGCCACGCCGCCCGAATGCCCGGGGCAATGCCAGGAGTAGGAGCCGTCCTGCGCGTACTCCATCAGGGCCTTGAAGAACGGCGGCGCCAGGCCGTCGAGGTAGCTCTTGGCCTCGCGGATGATGTGCCGGGCGACGAACTCCGGGGTGTCCTCGAACATGTGGATGAAGCCGTGCAGCTCGCGCAGGATGTCGTTCGGAATGTGCTCCGAAGTGCGCGTCTCGCCGTAGATGTAGATCGGGATGTCGGCGTTCTTGAAACGGATTTCCTGGATGAACTTGCGCAGGCTCAGCACCGCCGGGTCGAGCTCGGGCCCGGGCGTGAACTCCTCGTCGTCGATCGACAGGATGAAGGCGCTGGCCCGGCTTTGCTGCTGCGCGAACTGGCTCAAATCGCCATAGCTGGTGGCGCCGAGCACCTCGAAGCCCTCCTTCTCGATCGCCTGCGCCAGCGCACGGATGCCCAGGCCTGAGGTGTTTTCGGAGCGGTAGTCCTCGTCGATGATGACGATCGGGAAGTGAAAGCGCTGCATCGTCGGGCCTTGCTGGGTGACTCGGAAAAGCGCGCAGTGTAGGGCGCGCCAGCGCCGGGCCGCCCCAAGTTGGCAACTCCCCCTTGGGGGGCGACGCCGAAGGCGTCTAGGGGGCAAATGACGCGGTCGATACACTCGCGCCGGACTACGGGAGACATGCGATGGACTGGAGTGACGCCACCAGTTGGTGGATCGTGGCCGGCGCGCTGGTTGCTGCCGAGCTGGCCAGCGGCACTTTTTACCTGCTGATGCTGGCGCTGGGCGCCGCCGCTGCGGCCGTCGCCGCACACATGGGCGTGGCCTTCAACGGCCAGTTGCTGACCGCTGCCCTGATCGGCGGCGGCGCTGTCGCCGGCTGGCACTTCAAGCGCCGCAGTCAACCCGCTGCCGCCCCCGCCAGTGAGAACCGCGACGTCAACCTCGAC
>JANOKY010000658.1:0-4403 GCA_031419635.1 Burkholderiales bacterium
TCGTAGGGCACCGTGTCTTCGCTGTGCCAGAGCAGGGCGTGCGCCGGCAGCACGGCGGCCAGCGCGGCGACAACGTTGCGCTGCCGCGCGGCGCGGTCGACGCCGTCGTGGGCAGCAGGGGGCAGGGGGGCGTTCACGTCGATGCGGTCCAGTGGCCATGACTGTAAGCGCCAGGCCGCGGCCGAGTGCGGCGCCAAGTCGCCGGACGGCTTTGCGCTTGGCGCATCAATCGATCAGCCGTCGCGGGTGAACACCGTCAGCACGCCGGTGTAGCCGTACAGGTGGTGGTGGCCGATCTCGCCACTCGCGAAGAAGCCCACCAGCGGCACATCGCCCAGGGCACGCTGGACGATCTGCAGCTCGGCCGATGGGGCGCCGAAATGCGGCCCACCGCGGCCGGCACAACTGATGTAGATGGCGCCGGCGATGCGCTCGGCCGGGTCGGTGGCGACAGCCTCCTCGGCGGTCTGTGCCGTCAGCACCGGCACCGGCTCGGGTGCCAGCTCTTCGCGGATCTCGGCACAGATGCGCACCAGGTCCAGCCGCGCCGCCTGGGCGTCGCGCTGGCAGAAGGCCAGTTGCATGCCGGGCTCGACCCGATCGGCCACGGCCACGCCCTGCTGAGCCGGGTCCAGGCCGATCAGGTGGCGCACGCGGGTGTCGATACCGAATTGCCCGCCGCGCGCGAGCAGGGCTTGGCGCGGCTCCGACAGGCCCACCAGGGTGCCGCGCAGGGTGTTCATCGCGCGCTGCGGCTCGTCCAGCGAGATGCCGGCATCAAGCAGCAGGCAGGCCAGTGCCGGCTCGCCATCGAGCGCGGTCACCAGGTTGCGTTCGCAGGCGGTGATGCGCCGCACCGGGCCCTCCGGCTGGCAGCCCTGGGTGATGCGCGAGACCAGGGCCACATCGCGGCTGAAGGCCACGCCCGACAAGCCGCCCTCGAACACGCCATCGGCGATCTGGCAGGCCACCGTGCGTGACGAGCCCAGGCCGCCGAACAGGTAGCCCGAGACCGTGCGCGCACTCATGTCGTCGATCAGGTCGCCGAGGTCGGGGGTGTTGCCGTCGGCGTGGATCAGCGCGGTGTGCGGCTCGATGCGTGTGAGCGGCTTGGCGCCGGAAAAGACCTGGAAGCGGCCCAACGGCAGCGCAGCCAGCATCAGTACCAGCGCTGGTTCGTCGAAGTATTCGACGCTGCCCGCCGCCACGCCCACGCCCACGGTGCCGACCCAGCTCAGCGCCGGCCAGCGCTGGTGCAGCGCATCGAACAGCGCCTGCGCGTGGGCCGCATAGTGGTCGGTGAAGTAGATGAAGCCCAGGCTGGCCTCGGCCGCTTCGCCCGCGGCGCGCGCACGCTGGGTGTCGAGCTGCGCTGCGGCCTGCGCCAGCGCGTGGCGCCAATCGGGGTGGCTGGCGTGGCCGACGGTGAAGCGCTGCATGGGGCGCTCAGTGGGCTCGGCGGGTGCCTCTCGTCAACGGCTCGCAGTGCGCCGCTTGGCGCGGCTGGCACTGCCGGTGCGTGCGGCCTTGGCCACGGCGCCGGCCGCCTTGATCGGGGCCGTCGCGACCTTCTTCAGCGTTTGTTCGGCGGCGTCGAAACTTTGTTTGACCATCGCGCCGGCCAACGTCTTGGCGGCGTCGTCGGCACCGTCTTTCATCGCCCCGGCGGCCAGTTCGGTGAACTGCTTGGTCAGCGCGCCCCACCATTGCATCGGGTCGACCACGCCGGGCGGCGCGGTGGTCTCGGCCGGCGAGGGCTTGCTGGCGCCGCGCTTTGGCGCTGCCGTTGCCGCGGCGGTTGTGGCGGTTGTGGCGGCCGCAGGTGCCATCGGCTCGGGCAGCTTCATCGATTCGCGCAGGTCGCCCATCTGCACGTTCATCGTCTTCAACGTCGACAGCGTCATGCGCTGCACTTCCAGGGCCTGGATCGTGGCGCCGAGCATGCGCGCGTTCTGCTCCAGCCAGAACTGCACCGTGCGCAACTCTTCGATGCGCTTCTCCAGCTCTTCGGGGTTGAGCGTCGGTGCGATCCATTGGCCGATGCCGGGCAGCGCGGCGCCAGCGTTCTTCACCAGCCCCTGCAGAAAATCAAAGCCCGGCACGAGTTTGGTGAAGGCGTTGGTGCTGTCGGCCATGCGGGGCTCCTGGAGGTATCGATGAAGGCGTCGATTGTGACCCGTGCAGCGCCTACTGCAAGGGCACGCGTTGAACCGTGAAGCCGCGCTGCTGCATCAGCGTCGGCAGGGCCTTGGCGCCGGTCATGTGCAGCGCGCCGACCGCGGCGAACAGTTTGCGGCCGTCGCGGTGCTGCGCCTCGATGCCGTCGGCCAGGCCGGGGTTGCGGTCGTCGAGCAAGCGATGCATCTGCAGCCGGTCGTCTTCGCTGCTGACGCAATCGCACCAGCGTTCGTAGTCGGCCAACTCGGCCAGATCGCCACGCTCCCAGGCGGCGGCCAGCCGCGCGATGCCGCGCAGCGCAGCCCCCTGCTCGAGCTGGTCGAGCATTTGCACCACCAGGCGCTCGGCATCGGCGGCGCCGTGCGGGATCAGCACCGCCAGTTGCGACTCGGGTGACTCCAGCGACACCACCCGGCGCTGGCCGGCGCGCGCCAGCCCGCTGAGCACGAACTCCTGCGCGTAGCCCGGGTCCAGGCCCTGCCAGCGCGCGGCCAGCACGGTCAGCGTCATCACCTGCATCACCGGGTGCTGGGCCGCGAGCAGGTCGCGCGGCACGCAGGCGGCGTCGGCCTGGCGCGCCAGGCGCTCGCGCAGTGCCGGGGTCAGCAGCGGCGGCGTGAGGCTGGCGGATGGCTGCATGCGCGCGGCCATTTGCGGGTCGCCGACGTCGATCTCGAGGGCCAGCGTGTCGGTGGCCGTCAGGGCCGCGCGCAATTGCGGGCCTGGGAAGGCCCAATCGAGTTTCCCGACGTGGATGCTGCCGTAGAGGTACGAGGTGCGGCCGTCGCGCGTGAGGCGCCAGAGCATGCCGCGGTCGCGTGCGTTGGCCGCTGCGGTTTGCAGTTGCTGCGGCGTGGGCGGCTGCGCTTGCGGAGGGCAGGCTGGGGCAGTGCCTGGCGCCTGCGCCCAGGCCACACCAGACACTGCCATCAGCAGCACCGCTCGCAAGGCAAATCCGAACCAAGACTTCATCGCATCGGCTCCAGTCGCAACACGCCACTGTCTTGCGTGAAGCGCATTCTCGACAACACATCCATGCCCAGCAGCGGCGATTCGAGCCGCGGCAGGACCGCGACGCGCAGCCGCTCGGCGCGCACGCCGCCTTGCAGCGCCACGTCGGCGCGTGCCAGCGTGCCTTGCACCACGCCGCCGGCGGTCGACGATTGCAGCGTGCCGTCGGCCACCAAGCCCGCGCGCTCGGCCAGCGCCAGCGGGATCGCGGTGCTGGTGGCGCCGGTGTCAATCAGAAAATCGACCGCGATGCCATTGACTGTGCCGGGCCAGTGGAAGTGGCCGTCCGAGCCTCTGCGCAGCTCGATCGCGCCGCTGACCGCATCGACCGAGAAGCGCGCGCGCTGCTGTCGCGCCTGCAAGGCCTGGATGCCGAGGAAAACCAACACGCCGACAAGCAGCCACACCGTGACCAGCTTGAAGGTGCGCGACACGTCGCTGGCGTTGTCACTCATACGGCAACGATGCCACGAAAATTCAAAGCGTCAGGCGACACGCGCAGCCCCCTTCGGCAGCGACAGCAGCGCCACCGCGCCGCCGCCCTCGGCATTGCGCAGCGTGACGCGGCCGCCATGCAGTTCGGCGATCTCGCGCACGAAGGGCAGGCCCAGGCCAGTGCTCTTGCGCTGGCTGTGCGGGCGGGCCAGGGAATAGAACTTCTCGAACACCTTGTCGTCGGCATAGTCGGGGATGCCGGGGCCGTGGTCGCGCACGCTGATGTCGACGTGACGGCCGCGCGGCATCAGCGCGACCTCGATCGCGCCGCCCACGGGCGAAAAGTCCAGGGCGTTGTCGAGCAGGTTGCCGACCGCGCGACGCAGCAGCAGCGCATCGCCGTCGACTGTGGCGTTTTCGCCGCTTGTCAGCATGACGCTGATGTGCCGCGGCGCGCCGGCCGCCTGCGCGCTGGCCACGCGCTCTTCGAGCAATGCGCGCATCGCCACCGGCGCGCTGCGTTCCAGTGCGCGGCGCGATTCGAGCGCGGCCAGCTCCATCATGCGATCGACCAGTTCCTGGATGCGCGAGGCTTCGCGCTCGATGTTGGCGACGAAGCGCTCGCGGTCGGGCATCGGCATCGACGGCTCGTGCAGCAGCTCGGCCGCGCCGCGGATGGCCGACAGCGGGCTCTTCAATTCGTGGGTCAAGGTCTGCACATAGTCGGCGACGTAGTTGCGGCCGGCCAGTGCGTCGCGCATCTCGTCATAGGCCGCGCC
>JANOKY010000659.1:0-26122 GCA_031419635.1 Burkholderiales bacterium
CTCGGGCACCTCCAGGCGCTCCAGCACATCGGCCTTGAAGTACGCAACGACGCTGCGCCGCTGCGGCTCGACGCCCTGGCGGCGCATCGTGAAGACATAGTCCCAGCGGTCGGCGTGGAAGGCACTGGTCAAGAGCGGCGAGCCGAGCAGATCGCGCACCTGCTCGCGGCTCATGCCGGGCTTGACGTTGGCCGCCAGCTCCTTGGTGATCACGTTGCCCTGCATCACATCGACGCGGTAGGGTGTGATGGCGCCGAGCAGGCGGTCGCCCTGGAGCGAGCTACAGCCCGCGCTGGCAAGCAGCAGGGCGGCGAGCGCGATTGCGCGGGCAGGGAATGACAAAGCGGGTGTGCGGAACATGGACTAACGCCCGGCGAGGAGCCTCGCTGCGTTGCTCTGGCTATGATGCGGCGCATTCTAGCGGCCCGACCTGTTGCCAATGCCCAATTGACACCCCCATGACCCACGCCGACGAACTCAAGAGCAGCGGCCTGAAAGCCACCCTGCCGCGGATCAAGATCCTCGAGGTCTTTCAGCGCACGGCGCAGCGCCACATGACGGCCGAAGACGTCTACAAGGCGCTACTGACCGAGGGTGCCGATGTCGGCCTGGCGACGGTCTACCGGGTGCTGATGCAGTTCGAGCAGGCGGGCCTGTTGACGCGCAGCCACTTCGAGAGCGGCAAGTCGGTGTTCGAGCTCAACGAAGGCCAGCACCACGACCACCTGGTGTGCCTGACTTGCGGCCGCGTCGAGGAGTTCTACGACGCCGAGATCGAGACCCGCCAACGCGCCGTCGCGCAGGCCCGCGGCTTCGCCCTGCAAGACCATACGCTGGCGCTGTACGGGGCCTGCACCAAGAGCGATTGCTCGCACCGGCCGAAGTAGTAGCAGTAGCGGCGCCTCAGGCGTCGTTTTGCTGGTCCATCGCCTTCTGGTGGCGGCGCACGAACTCGCCATAGGTGTCGATGCCGCGCAGTTGCAGCACGGTGTTGCGCACCGCGGCCTCGACCAGCACGGCCAGGTTGCGGCCGGCGTCGACGGCGATCACCACCTTGCGCACGGGTACGCCCAGGATGTCTTCGAACAGCGGCTCGTAGGGCAGGCGCTCGAATTCGCGTTCCATGGTTTCCTTGCGCACCAGGTGCACCAGCAGTTTCAGGCGCATCTTGCGGCGCACGGCGGTCTCGCCGAAGATGGCCTTGATGTCCAGCAGGCCGATGCCGCGTACCTCGAGCAGGTTGAGCAGCAACTCGGGGCAGCGGCCCTCGAGCGCGGTTTGCGAGATGCGGTACAGGTCGACGGCGTCGTCGGCCACCAGGCCGTGGCCGCGCGAAATCAGCTCCAAGCCGAGCTCGCTCTTGCCCAGGCCTGACTCGCCGGTCAGCAGCACGCCCAGGCCAAGGATGTCCATGAAGACACCGTGGCGCGTGGTGCGTTCGGCAAACAACAGGCCGAGGTAGGCGCGCACCACGTCGATCACATGGCCGGCCGATTCTGCGGTGACGAACAGCGGGATCTCGGCGCGGTCGCACATCGCCACCAGCCGGTTCGGCGGCGCCTGGCCGTCGGCGACGATGATCATCGGCGGCTCGAGCGTGACGATACGGGCGACGCGGCGCTCGACGTCTTCGACGTTGTCTTCGCTGAGGTAAGCCACCTCGCGCCGGCCGACGATCTGCACCCGGTAGGGGTGGATGTAGTTGAGGTAGCCGATCAGGTCGGCGGCCGAACGCGCGTCGCGCACCGCGGCTTCGTCGAAGCGGCGTTCGGGGTGGGCGTGGCCGGCGACCCATTCCCAGTGCAGGGCCAGCCGGTGTTCTTCGAACAGCGCCTCGGCGCTGATGGAGGTGGGCTTCATGCCGCAGCGCCCACTGTGGTCATGATCATGCCACCGACTTCAGCGGCTCCCAGTTGGCGATAAGCTTGTGCAGGGCCGCCGCTTCGGGCTCGCTCTTCAGGCGCTCGCGCAGGGTGCGGTCGGACAGCATTTCGGCGATCTCGGACAGGATGTCGAGGTGGCGCTGCGTTGCCGCTTCGGGCACCAGCAGGAAGATCAGCAGCGAAACCGGTTCGTCGTCGGGAGCGTCGAAGGCGATCGGCTGCTGCACCCGCAGCACGGCGGCCAGCGGGTTCTTCAGGCCCTTGATGCGGCCATGCGGGATGGCCACGCCATGGCCCAGGCCGGTGGAGCCCAGGCGCTCACGGGCGAACAGGTTGTCCGACACGGTGGCGCGGGCGATCGAATGCTGGTTCTCGAACAGCACGCCGGCCTGCTCGAAAGCGCGTTTCTTGCTCGTCGCTTCAACGTCGACCATGACGTTGGTGACGGGCAGGATGGTGGCGAGACGGTTCATTGATGGCGTTCCTTCCGCACCGCACAACGCAGGAGCGCGTGCGCGGCTGACCGCGGGAACTGTGACAGGACGTTGAATTATAGGAATCGGCCCTGGTTGCGCGACCCCAAGGCACCAGTGTTCGCACTCCGATGTTGCGCTTTTGCTGCGCTGCCGCAGCCGAAGTTCCGCTGGACACGAAAAAGCGGCCCGAGGACCGCTACGAAGCACTTCCTTACTTGCCGTCAAACGCTGGCATCGACGCGCTTGGGTGAGTCGTGATGGTGGTCTTGCAAACGGTCCTTGTGGCGCATGACCTGGCGGTCGAGCTTGTCCATCAGGGTGTCGATCGCGGCGTAGAGATCCTCGCTGGCGTGCTCGACATAAATGTCGCGCCCCTTCACATGCAGGGTCACCTCGGCCTTCTGCCTTCGCTCCTTTTCCTTTTGCTTCTCGACGGTCAGCAGCACGGTGATGTCGACCACCTGGTCGAAGTGCCGCGTCACGCGGTCCAGTTTCGTCAGCACGTATTCGCGCAGGGCCGGGGTGACTTCGAGGTGGTGTCCGCTGATCGTCAGGTTCATCAAGTCCTCCTGTGGGAAGGGTGGCAGGGAAACGTGGGGATGGGGGAATGGGGGGGTACTGCGTGCGTGCGGGAGCGGGTAACGTGTAGCGGGGGAGAAGGTCGGCAGGTTCAGTGTGCCGCCGAATGGGCGTCGCGACAAGCCATTGCGGCGGTTGCGAGGGCGCTGTTTCGGGCCTCAATGGTGACAGTCGGCGACCAGCGCATGGGCCCATACTGACACTCTTTTCACCTCTTGTGCGGTGCCATAATCGATCGTCTTTGTACGGAGACAAGTTTGGACCAGAGTCACCCTCGGTGACCGTCAGCTCCAGCGCTACATGGCCGCCGCGCGGCGGTAGCGCCGCCCGGGGTGCGACGGTGCATCGATCCGCCGTCATCCCGCCCGCCTGCGCGCCGCTGCGCGCTGGAGCTGTGTTCCATGCTCAACGTCTTCACGCTGGTCAACGGCCGGCTTGCCCAGGAAGAGATCGACAGCCCTGAAGCCCTGGCCGATGTGCGCCCGGTGTGGGTCGACCTGGAGTCGCCCACCGTCGACGAAAAAGCCTGGGTCCTCGCGCGCTTCGGCATCGCCATTCCCGACGACATCGTCGACGACGACCTCGAGGAGTCGGCGCGCTTTTACGAGGAAGACAACGGCGAGTTGCACATCCGCTCCGACTTCCTGATCGACGACGACGTGACGCCGCGCAACGTGCGCGCCTCGTTCATCCTTTACCAGCAGGTGCTGTTCTCGGTGCATGCCGAAGACCTGCCGGTGTTTCGGCTGCTGCGCCTGCGCGCGCGGCGCATTCCGGCCTTGATCGAAGACGCCAAGGACGTGCTGCTCAAGCTCTACGACGCCGACGCCGAATACAGCGCCGATGCCCTGGAAGGCATCTACGACGCGCTCGAAGCGGTCAGCGTCGGCGTGCTCAAGCAGGATGTCGACGACAAGCAGGCTGGTGCCGCACTGGCCGCGATCGCCAAGGAAGAAGACCTCAACGGCCGTATTCGCCGCAATGTGATGGACACGCGCCGCGCGGTCAGCTTCATGATGCGCAGCCGCATGCTCAACGCCGAGCAGTTCGAAGAGGCGCGGCAGATTCTGCGCGATATCGACTCGCTCGACAGCCACACCGCTTTCCTGTTCGACAAGATCAACTTCCTGATGGCCGCTACCGTCGGCTTCATCAACATCAACCAGAACAAGATCATCAAGATCTTTTCGGTGGCCAGCGTGGCGCTGCTGCCGCCGACGCTGATCGCCAGCCTGTACGGCATGAACTTCCGCCACATGCCCGAGCTCGACTGGTCGCTTGGCTACCCGTTTGCGCTGCTGCTGATGCTGGCCTCGGTGGCGGTGCCGATCTTTTATTTCCGCCGCAAAGGCTGGCTGCGGTAACCAATCGAACGCCCGCGCGGGCGTGCACAAGCTCACGCGACACGGCGTTCGGCGCTGCCTAGACTGCGGCCATGAACGCCTACCGCACCCCTCTGTTCGACGCGCTGATCGTGGCGGGCCTGTTGGCCTCGGCCCCGGCCCTGGCGCAATTCAACTCCACGCCGCCGATGGCTGGCGCCGTCAAGCAGGCGTCGGCTGCGAAGACCGAGCGCGAGTACCGCAAGGACGGGGCCAAGCATCTCTACGCGGCCTACGGCAAGCAAATCCACAAAGGCAAGATGCCGGCGCTGCTGTACGGCGTGGCGATCATCGAAACCGAAATCGGCGCCGGTGGCGAAGTGCGCGATGTGCGCGTGGTGCGCCAGCCGGCTGCGGCCGAGGTCGGGCCCTGGGCGGTGGAGATGATCAAGAAAGCCAGCCCGTTCCCGGCGCCGCCGGCCACGATGGGCTCGGTCAAGTACACCGAAATCTGGCTGGTCGACAAGAGCGGACGCTTCCAGCTCGACTCGTTGACCGAAGGCCAGCGCTAAGCGTTGGCGCGGCGCTTGAGCCAACGCATCAGCGCACCGACGGCCGGCAGCTTTTCATACAGCTCTTCGGCCGCGTCCCAATAGTCGCGGTGCAGCGCGATGCGGCCGTCGGCAGCGAAGCGCAGGTGGCTGGCGCCGCGCACCACCTGATCGACGGCCGGTGAAAAGCGCTTGAAGCGGAACGCGAAATCCCAGGTCAGGAAGCACTGATCGCCCTCGGCGACGCAGTCGCGAACGACGAAGCGTGGCGCGTCGAGCATGCGGTACATGTGCTCGAACACGGCCGTGATGGCCGCCACGCCCTGCACTTCGTTGAACGGATCCTTGAAGCGCGCATCGGTCGCATAGAGCTCGCCGATGCGCGGCAGATCCGCCGGGCTGAGCTGCTCGAAGAAGACCACCACGCGCGCCACGCGCGGGTCGGTGCAGCGGGGCGCGGTCATCAGGCAACCTTCGCGCTACGCGCTGCGGTATGGCGCTTGGGACGGCCCGGCGCGCTCATAGCCCGGTCGAACGGCGGATGGCTGCGAAGTAGGCGCCGTCGCCGAGGAAGCGCAGCGCCTTCAGCCACAGCGTGAAGCGCTTGGGAAAGTGGATCTCGAAGCGCCCGGCTTGCCAGCCGGCGACGATTTCGCGCGCAGCATCGGCCGGCGTCATCAAGGCCGGCATGGTGAACTGGTTGCCCGCGGTCAGCGGCGTTTCGACGAAACCCGGGTTGATCACCGACACACCGATGCCCTGGGGTTGCAGGTCGAGGTACAGGGTCTCGGCCAGGTTGATCAGCGCCGCCTTGGTCGGGCCATAGGCCAGCGAGTGGGGCAGGCCGCGGTAGCCGGCCACGCTGGCCACCAGGCTGAGGTGCGCAGGCTGGCCGGCGGCGGCCTGGCGCAGCAGGCGCGGCAGCACGGCGTCGAGCAGGTACAGCGCCCCGACGAGGTTGACTTGCTGGTGCTTGAGCATTTCGTCGAGATCGAAGGCCGTTGCGCGCTGTGCCTTGTAGTGGCCGGCACAGTACATCACCAAGTCGATGCGGCCGTGGCGGGCGACGATCTGCGCGGCGGCCTCACGCAGCGCAGCGCGGGCTGTCACATCGAGCGGCAAGGCCAACGTGCGTTCGCGGCCCTGCGTGAACTGCGCCAGCTTGGCGGCGTCGCGCGCCGACACGATCACGGTCGCCCCGGCGTCGTGCAAGCGCTCGGCGGTGGCGCGGCCGATACCGGTCGAGGCACCGACCAGCCAGACCACTCGACCGGGCCAGTTCGCGATGGGTGGATTCAAGGCCATGTGTCGATCGCTTCAGGGTTTGCTGAAGGCCAGGGTGACCTCGCCCAGGGTGACGCCGAACTTGCTCATCACGGCTTTGTTGAGCACCACGCGTTCGTCCATCGCGTACATCCAATCGTCGAACTGCACTTCCCAGACGCGGCCATCGACGGGCAGCGCCAGCGTGTAGCGCCAGTTCAGTGCGTTGCCGGCGGCTTGGCCGATCGCGACACCCACCACGTCGTCGGCACGGCCGCTGTAGCGGCCGTTGCCGAGGTCGGTCAGGCGCCAGGCGCGGCGTTCCTGCTTGCCGTCGCTGTAGCTGAAGTCTTCTTCGAGCACGCCGTCGTTGCCGCTCCAGGTGCCGGTCATCTTCACCGTGAAGCGGCGCACGACCTTGCCCGCGCGGTCGGTGAACAGGCCGTGTGCGGTGAGCGGGCCGTTGAAGTAGTTGCGCAGCTCGAGTCGGGGCGTCTCCTGCGCGTAATCGGCGGGCACTGGCGAGCTGGCGCAGGCCGCAAGCAGCAGGCTGCCAGCGAGGGCAATCATGATTCGGCGTGGGCTCATGTCGACTCTCCATCGGGGGTGCGCAGCCACACGCCCACCAGCAGGGCGGCGGCGATCAGCTTGAGCACGCAGGGCAACAGGCCATACGTGAGGGCCAAGGCGTTCACGGCAGCGGCATCACGCGCGCCGGGCGCGTAGCCGAGCAGGTTGAGCAGCGGCAAGGCCATTCCGGCGGCCAGCGCCAGATTGAGTTTGGTGGCGAAGTTCCACCAGCCGAAGTAGGCGCCCTCGGCGTGGCCGGCATGGCCGGCGCGCTGGATCACACCAGTCAGCAACGCCCCGGGCAGCGCCAGATCGGCGCCGAGTGCCAGGCCGCTGGCGATGCACACGGCGGCAAAGCCGATGGCATCGCCGGCACCGAGCGTGGCGGCCCAGACGAACGCCGCGACAGCCAGCAGCATGCCCGCCAGCCACGGCCGTGCCAGGCCGAACCGCGCCACCACGCGCAGCCACAGCGGCATCGACAAGGCACCGGCGGCGAAGTAGCTGAACAGGAACCAGGGCTCGAAGTCCGGCAGTTGGAGTCGGTCGCGAATGAAGAACAGCACCAGCGTGGCCGGCAACGCGCTGGCCACGCCATTGACCATGAACACCAGCAGCAGGCGCCGGAACGCCGGGTTGGCCAGCGGCAGGCGCATCGACGGCGGCGCGTGCGTCTGGCTGCGATTCGATGCGCGCGGCGCCAGCGCCAGCAGTGCGAGGCCCAGCGCCAGCGCGAGCGCCAACACCGCGTTGGTGACCGCCAGACCCACCAACGAGGGCAAGACGCTGGCCACCAGCACGCCGGCCAGCGCCAGGCCCTCGCGCCAGGCGACGATGCGTGCGCGCTGCACTGCGTTGCCGCCCAGCCGTGCGCCCCAGGCCTGGTGCGCAACGGCCAGCACGCTGTACGAGAGGTAGGTCACGGCCAGCAAGGCAGCGCACCACAGCAACAGCGCCGCAGCGTCGTCGACGGGCGGGAAAAACAGCGCGCGAAAGCCGCCGGCCAGGATCACCGCCGCCACGCTGGCGATCGCCAGCACGCGGCGCGTCGAGTGCGCGAACCAGGCGTCGACCCAGCGGCCGATCCAGGGGTCGGCAAATGCGTCGAGCAGGCGCGCGCCGAGCAGCAGCGCGCCCAGCGTGGCCAGCGGCACACCGAAAGCGGTGGCGTAGTGGTGCGGCAGCACGATGTACAAGGGCAGCGCGACGAAGGCCAGCGGCAGGCCCAGGGCACCGTAGGCCAGGCCCTCGCGCAGGGCGGCGCGGCTCACGATGGCAGGCCCAGCAGGGCCGCGCGCAGTTGCGGCTCCGAGGTCTTGGGCGAAAGCCAGATGGCGAAGAACAGGCGCGCGAACGCGGCGTCGCGAACCTCGCCGAGCAGGCGGCCATTGAGGTGAAATCGCGCGCCCTGGCCGGGCCGGTGCACGCCGGTGATGCGGTCGCCGGCCTGCACATCGGGGAACAGTTGCTTCATCGCCGCCAGCCAGCGTTCACCGTCAGCCGCACTGACCTCGCCGACGCGCCGCATCTCGGCCAGCGAGCGCTCAGCGATCAGCGGGCCCGACAGGCGCCGCGCGTATTCGATTTCCAGCGCGGCGTCGACGCGCAAGACATCGTCACCGCGCTGCGGCGCCGCTGCCCACAAGCGGATGTCGTAGACGTGCAGGCCGAAGAATCGCAGCCGCCCCTGGCCTTGCAGGCGCGCGCCGGGCAGCTCGGCCTGCACTTCGGCGGGTGCAGGCAGCTTGTCTTGCGCCGTGGCCAACGCCGTGCAGACCATCGCCGCCACCGCCAACAAGGCGCTGCGACGCGTCGTCGCGTCAGGGATTGCGCAGGGTGAACTGGATGACATTGGTGTTGCCGCCGGCGAAGGCGGCTTCGCAGTAGGCGAGGTAGAACTCCCAGATGCGTGTGAAGCGGCGGTCGAAGCCGATCCTGCGCACGCTGGCTTCCTGGGCCAGAAAACGCTCGCGCCAGCGGCGCAAGGTTTCGCCATAGTCGGCGCCGAAGGCGAGTTCGTTGACGACTTCAAGACCCGCCGTCTGCGCGTGGGCGCGGAACTGGCTCGGGCTGGGCAGCAGGCCGCCGGGGAAGATGTACTGCTGGATGAAATCGGTGCCGTTGGCGTAGCGCTCGAACAAGTCGTCGCGGATCGTGATGCTCTGGATGCAGGCGCGGCCGCCGGGCTTCAACTTGTCGCGCACGGTGGCGAAGAAGCCGGGCCAGTATTCGCGGCCGACGGCTTCGAACATTTCGATCGAGGCGATGGCGTCGAACGGCGCGTCGTCGATGTCGCGGTAGTCCTGCAAGCGCAGCTCGGTGCGCCCGGCCAGGCCGGCCGCAGCCAGGCGCTCCTGGCCCCAGGCCAGTTGCTCGGCCGACAAGGTCACCCCAGTGACCTGCGCGCCGAACTCGCGCGCCGCGGTTTCGGCCAGCGCGCCCCAGCCGCAGCCGATCTCGAGCAGGCGCTGGCCGGGTTGCAGGGCGCACTCGGCCAGCGCGCGCCGCACCTTGGCCTGTTGCGCAGTCGGCAGGCTGCGCGTCATGTCGCCGTCGAACCAGGCGCTGGAATAATTCATCGTCTCGTCGAGCCAGAGACAGTAGAACGGGTTGCCGAGGTCGTAGTGGGCGTGGATGTTCTTGCGGCTGCCGCGGCGCGAGTTGCGGTTGAGCAGGTGCTTGGCGCGGTACAGCCAGCGGCCCCACCAGTGGCCGTAGACGGCGCGCTCGACGGCGTCGCGGTTGGCCACCAGCAGCTTGAGCAGGGCCGGCAGGTCGGGTGTGGTCCAGTCGCCTGCGATGTAGCTTTCGGCGAAGCCGATGTCGCCGGATTTGAGCGCCGCGGCGCAGACGTTCCAGTTGAGCAGCCGGATCGCGGCGTGCGTGCCAGCCGCGTCAGCGGCGCCGAAGCGCGAGGACGTGCCATCGGGCAAGTGCACATCCAGCCGGCCGTGGCGCAGGCCGGCGAGCAGGTGCAGGACGGCACGCGCGGCAGCCGGCGCCGTGCGCAGCAGCGCGAAGGGGCGGGTGGAAGAAAGGCTGGACACGGTGCGGCTCATCGGGGTTGTTGTGGTGGGTGCTGCCGCGCTGAGATTTCAGCGCGTGATGAACAGATCGGGCACGGCAGGCTTGCGCACCAGCGGTACGCGCTTGGCCCATAGCCGTAGCGCTTGCCAATGGATGCGCGCGATCACCGCCAGCGTCATCAGCGGCTGGCCGAAGAACGCGGCGCGCTGGCGTGCCGGTGTGGCGTCGGCCAGGCTGCCGCTGACACTGGTCAGCAGCAGCGGGCCTGTGCCGTCGTGGTGCTCGATGCGCGCCACGATGCGCTGGTCGCCACGCGCGAAGCGGAAGTGGTATTCGCCTTCGACGCGGCAGAACGGCGAGACATGAAAAACTTTCTGCGCGCGCAATTCGCGGCCCCAGCGCAGCGTGGGGCCGGCCAGCAGATAGCAATGGCGCTCACCGAAGGTGTTGTTGACTTCGGCCACGATCGCGGCGAGCGAGCCGTCGGCGCGATGGCAGTACCAGAAGCTCACCGGCTTGAAGACATAGCCGAGCACGCGCGGGTAGGTCTGTAGCCAGACCTCGCCATCGGCGTCGTGCACGCCCTCGCGCGCGAGCTGCTCGTCGAGCCAGGCCAGGCAGTCGGCGCGGCCGTCGCCGTGGTCGCGGTCGTGGAAGGCCAGCCGAGCAAATCTATTGCGCGCCAGCGCCGGGTCGGGTGTCGCGCGCAGCGAGCGCAGCGGCAGCAGCAGGAAGTAGGTCGGGTAGTCGAAACGGTGCGGCGTCGGGCGCAAGCGCAGGTGGCGCACCGTGCCGATCGCGATCTGGGCGCGCGCGGACGTCGTATTCATGCTGCTCGGCCCGTCGCTGCCTGCGCAGCCCAGCGGGCGCGCAGGCCGTCCGCCACGGCCAGCCCTGACATCAATCCGTCTTCGTGAAAGCCGTAGCGCGTCCAGGCGCCGCAGAACCAGACATGTGAGCAACCTTGCAGCGCGGGCACCTGGCGCTGCGCTTGCACGGCGGCGCGGTCGAACACCGGGTGCGCATAGTCCCTTTGCCCGATCTCAGCGTCAGCCTGGATCGGCCGCAGCGGATTCAGCGACACCATCACCGGCGTCTTCCAGGGCAGCGGCTGCAGCCGGTTGATCAGGTAGTGCAGGCACACCCCCGCGGCTTCTTCATCAGGGTCGGCCGCGCGCTCGCAGTTCCAGGCGGCCCAGGCGCGCTGGCGCCGTGGCAGCACCGTGCTGTCGGTGTGCAGCACGGCCCGGTTGGGTTGGTAGCGGATGGCGCCGAGCACTTGGCGCTCTTGCGCGCTGGCATCGGCAAGCAGGGCCAGGGCCTGGTCGCTGTGGCAGGCCAGCACCACCTCGTCGTAGCGTTCGCTGCCGGCATCGGTGGCGACGATTACGCCGGCCGTGCCGGCACCGGGCGGCAGCCGCCGCACCGCGCGCACCGGCGTGGCCAGCCGCGCGTCGGTGATCGAGGCCAGCAGCTTGTCGACATAGTGCTTCGAGCCGCCGCGCACGGTGCGCCATTGCGGCCGGCCTGTGAGCTGGATCAGTCCGTGGTTATGGCAAAACCGGATCAGGGTGCCGACCGGGAAATGCAGCATCTGCGCGGTCGGGCACGACCAGATGCAGCCGACCATCGGCAGTAGGTAGCCGTCGCGAAAAGTGCGGCCGAAGCGGTGGCGGTCGAGGAAGCCGCCGATCGACTCATCGAGTTCGGCGTCGCCGTTGCGCAGCGCAATCGATGTGGCCAGGCGATTGAAGCGCAGCACTTCGGCCAGCATGCCGAGAAAGCGCGGCGAGAGCAGGTTGCGACGCTGCGCGAACACGCCGTTGAGGTCACTGCCGCACCATTCCCAACCGTTGGCCGGGGCCTGCACCGAGAACGACATCTCCGAGGGCACGCTGGCCACGCCCAGGCGGTCGAAAAGCGCGATCAGTTGCGGGTAGGTGTGCTCGTTGAAGACCAGAAAGCCGGTGTCGACCGCATGCTCGATGCCTTCGAGCCGCACATCGACGCTGTGCGCATGGCCGCCGAACCATCGCTCGGCCTCGAACAAGGTGACTGCTGCCTCAGGCGCCAACGCATGGGCCACGGCCAGCCCCGAGATGCCCGATCCGACGACAGCCACGCGGCGCATGCTTCAGCGCCGCAAAAGAAAAGGGGTACCGCGGTGAGCGGTACCCCAGGCTGTAAAGGTTGCTGCGCGGCGCCCCGGAGCGAAGGAGGGAGGGAGGGAGGAGGAGGAGAAGCGCTCAGGAATTGCAGCCAGACGAACTGACAGGCTGCGCAGCAATGAAAACCATACCTTGGCATGGAGTGCCTTGGCAGTGCGAAGTTCCGGCCGTGACATTGCAACGAGCTGTGACGCTGTTGGGGCTCGGGTTGTGTGATGTGAACTCATCGGTTCAAAATAATACTACTAAGAGATTGTCCATGTCAAATGAGGCGTTAGTGGGAATAATTGCCCAACAGATGCCCAATTGATCGAAAATTGAAGATCATTTGTCCACATCAAATGATTGCCAAATTGGATAATAGAAGCGGCGGCGCGAGATCGCACCCACGTCAAGTACGCGGCGCAACGCCAGGGGGATGCAGTGCAAACCAGCTTTTCAGCCAGGCCGATCACGATGTCGATTGCCGCGGTTGAGCGCGACACCGGGCTGAGCAAGGACACCCTGCGCGTCTGGGAGCGCCGCTACGGTTTTCCGATGCCAGTCCGCGACGTGGCGGGTGAGCGCAGCTACCCCTTCGACCAGGTCGAGCGCCTGCGCGCGATCAAACGCCTGCTCGATGCCGGTCACCGGCCCGGGCGCATCGTGGCCATGCCGCCGGCCGACCTCGAGCGCTTGTCCAACGCCACCGGGGCGCGCGCCGTACCGCCAGCGGGCGAGTTGAACGCGCCCGCCGTGCTCGATCGGGTGGTTTTCATGGCCGCGATCCGGCAGCACGATGCCGAGGCCTTGCGTCACCTGATGTCGCGCACGCTGTCGCGCATCGGCCTGGGCCGCTTCGTGCTCGACGTGGTGGCGCCGCTGAACGTGCAGGTCGGCGAGGCCTGGATGCAGGGCCGGCTCGAAGTCTTCGAGGAGCACCTCTACACCGAGTCGGTGCAGGTGGTGCTGCGCAATGCCCTGCACCAACTGCCCAGCGCGGGTGCCGGCCGGCCACGGGTGCTGCTGGCCACCGTTCCCGGCGAGCCGCATGGCCTGGGCCTGCTGATGGCCGAGGCGCTGCTGGCGCTGGAAGGCTGCCGCTGCACCTCGCTCGGTGTGCAGACGCCCGTCTGGGACATCGTGCGCGCCGCGGCCGCCCTGCGCAGTGACGTGGTGGCGCTGAGCTACACCGGGTGCACCAACGCGCACCAGATCACCGAGGCGCTGACCGAGTTGCGCCACAAGCTGCCGCGCGATGTGGCGCTGTGGGCCGGCGGCACCGCGCCGGTGTTGCAACGCCGCGCGATCGAGGGCGTGCAGGTGCTGCCGACGCTCGACACCGTGGCCGCGATGCTCGCCGAGTGGCGCGACCGCGAGCCCTCGGCCCCGGGCGCTGCCGCCCCGGCTTGATCAGCCCTTGGTTTGGGCCGCCGCGATCGACCGCGCCTGGTCAGCCTTGCGCTCGGCGTCCACGCGCTGCGCCGATGGTCGTTGCGCGATCAAGCCGGTGTAGCCTTTCCAGTCGATGCCGTGGGCGGAGAGCAGGTCTTCGCCGTAGACGATCTTGCTGGCCAGGGCCACCAGCGGCAGGGTCACGTAGGCCGAGCAATCGGCGAGCGTGAATGCATCGCCTGCGACGTAGGGAGAGAACTTCGCCAGGCGCTTGAAGCCGGCGATGTTCTTGTCGAGGAGCTTGCGCACGCGCGCCTTTTGCGAGTCGCCGGTGCTGCCGCCGAAGAAGGCCTGCGGGTACAGCTCGCGCGCCGCCACCTCCAGGTGCAGGTCGATGAACAGCGCCAGCTCGCGCACCTTGGCCGCGGCCCAGGGCTCGGCCGGCAGCAGTGCCGGGTTCGGCGCCAGCGCTTCGAGGTATTCGACGATGGCGATGCTCTCGCACAGCGTGCCGTGCTCGGTGCGGATGAACGGCACCTTGCCCAGCGGCGACGCCGCCAGCAGGTCGTCGGGCTTGTGCCCCGGGGCCACCCGCTCTTCGTCGAAAGGCAGGCCCTTTTCCAGCAGCACCAGCTTGACCTTGTTGACATAGTTCGACAGCGCAAAGCCGCACAGCGTGATCGTCATGTGGGTTCCATGCAGTGAAGAAGGTGAATCATCGCCGGCTGACCAGAGCAAGGCCGATGGCGACCGCCGCCACCGCGGTGCCCAGCCGCAGGGTCAGCGGCTCGCCGAGCAGGCCGACGCCGGCCACCAGGCCGGCCACCGGGGTCAACAAGGTGAACGCTGCCAGCCGCGTGGCCGGGTAATGGCGCACCAGCCAGAACCACAACAGGTAGCTGGCAAAGCTGACGATCACGGTTTGGAACGCCAGCGACGACAGCGCCAGCGTGCCGACCCGCGCCGGCCAGGCCTCGCCGGCCGCCACCGCGCCCAGCGCCAGCAGCGCGCCCGACACCGCCAGTTGGTAGAGCAGCGTTTTCTCGGCCGGCGCGCTGGCCAGCGCGCCGGCTCGGATGGTCAGGGTTGTGGCGCCCCACAACAGCGCCGCTGCGACACCGAGCGCGTCGCCCAGCCACTGCTGCGGGCCGGCAGAAGCCGCGGGCGCGAAGCCTTCGGCAAAAGCCCAGGCGACGCCGGCAAAGGCAGTCACCAGCCCAAGCCACTGCGCCGGCAGCAAGCGCTCGCCGCGCGCAATGAAGGGCATGCCCAGCGCCACCACGAAGGGCGCCAGGTAGATGAACACCACCATCCGCGACGCGCTGGTGAACTGCAGGCCGACGAAGATGCACGCCATCTCGGCGCCGAACAGCGCACCGGCCGCGAGCCCGCCGCGCAACGTGCCGTCACGCGAGCCGAGTGCAATGCCGCGCCAGCGCGACCACGCCAGCACCAGCAGCGCCGCGCCGAGCGAGCGCGCCGCCGCCTGCGTCAGCGGCGGGATCTCCGCCAGCGCGACCTTGGCCGCCACCTGGTTCAGGCCCCACAGCACGCAGCACAGCAACAGCGACGTGATCGCGATCGCGTCGAGGTGCTGCTTGCGGCCATCGGGCGCGGCGCTTGTCATCCAGCTATCGTAGGCCTGCGCTGCGGCGGCCGGCGATCACCTGGGCGACAGCGCCACACAGCAGCCCGCTGGCCGCGCCGCTGAGGTGGGCCAGCGGCGCGACCGGGAAGTCCCAGCCGGGGACGATCTGGGTCGGTCCGAGCCAGGGGCTTTCGAGCGCGAGCTTGGCGGCCAGGCCGGCGAGCACGGCGCAGCCGATGCGGCGAGGCCGGCCCCGCGCCCGCCACGCCAGGTGCAAAGCAGCGACAGCCACGCCCGCATGCAGCACGCCCGACAGGCCGCCGTAGTGCAGCAGCAGCGGTTGCAGCGCCAGTGCGGCGTGGGTCAATGGCCAGGCGGCCAGCCAGGCCCAGGTGGCATGGCGCGGCAGCCCGGCCGCGATGCCAAACGCCGCCACCACCGCGCAGCCGAGCAGGTTGGCCTGCAGGTGCCGCGGGCTCCAATGCACGAAGGCGGCGGTCCATAGGCGCCAGGGTTGGGTCAACGCCAACTGCGGCTGCCAGTCGAGTGCATCGCGCGGTGCCAGCCACAGCAGCAGCGCACTCAGGGCCAGCGCGATCGCCAAACTGGCCCAGGCTCGCGGCGCCGGGCGCATGGTCTTGAGCATGGGGCGCTAGGTCGCGAACACGGCCTGCCACAAAACCATCACGGCGTCGCGCTCGGCGGCGAGCGTCGCGGCGGGGAACTGCGTCGGTTTTTCGTCCAGGCGTGCGCGGTGCTGGGACCGGCGCAGCTCGCGGTAGGCGTTGGCCGCGGCATCGCCGACACCGGCCGGCAACAGGCCGCAGGCCTGGGCCCGTTGCAGCAGCGCGATGTTGCCGACATTGGCCTGCAATTCGGGGTGTCCGGCGGCGTGGGCCAGCACCAGGTACTGGACCGCGAACTCGGCGTCCATCATGCCGCCCGCGCTGTGCTTGACATCGAACAGCCCGGCCTTGACCGGCCGCGCGGCACGCACCTTGTCGCGCATCGCCTGCACCTCGCGCGCCAGTGCGGCGTGGTCGCGTGGCGCGGCCAGCACCTCGCGGCGCACGGCCTCGAAGCGTGCCGCCAGTGACTGCGTGCCGGTGCAGCAGCGGGCGCGCGTCAGGGCCTGGTGTTCCCAGGTCCAGGCGGTGTTGCTGCCGCGGCCGCGCTGGTACTGCTCGAAGGCGGCGATCGAGGTCACCAGCAGGCCCGAGTTGCCGTTGGGCCGCAGGGCGGTGTCGATGTCGAACAGCTCGCCGGCCGCGGTGCGCAGCGTCAGCCAGGTGATCAGCTTCCTGACGTACGCGCCGTAGACCTCGACGGCCTTGTCGGCGTCGGCGTCGGTTTCGTCGCCATCGTCGAAGACGAACACCACGTCGAGGTCGCTGCCGTAACCCAGCTCCTTGCCGCCGAGCTTGCCGTAGGCGATGACGGCGAACTGCGGCGTTTCGCGATGGCGCTGGCGCAGCAGCGGCCAGGCCCAGCGCAGCGTGCACTCGAGCACCGCGTCGGCCAGCGCCGACAGGTCATCGGCCACCTGCTCGACCGTGATGTGTCCCTCGACATCGCGCACCAGGGTGCGGAAGACCTCGGCATGGTGGGCCCGGCGCAGGCTGTCCTGCAGCGCTTCTTCGCCGGCTTCGCCCGAGCGGTGCCAGGCGGCATGGCGCTCGTCCATCTCGACGATGAAGGCGGCGCGGTCGAAGCGGCCGTGCAGCAGGCGCGCGTCGGCCAGCTCGTCGATCACGCCCGGGTGCTGCATCAGGTAGCGCATCGGCCAGCGCGCCAGGCCCAGCAGGCCGAGCAGGCGCTGCTGCACTTCGGGGCGCTCGACCAGCATCGCCAGGTAACTCTCGCGGCGCAGCAGCGGCTCCATCCAGTCGATGAAACGCAGCGCCGCGTCGGTGCTGTAGCGACCGGCTGCCACGCCTTCGGCGGCGCGCTGCACCAGCCGCGCCAGGCGCTG
Source organism: Burkholderiales bacterium (assembly GCA_031419635.1). GTDB lineage: Bacteria > Pseudomonadota > Gammaproteobacteria > Burkholderiales > Burkholderiaceae_C > CADEEN01. Next base: position 16,774 of record JANOKY010000659.1, read on the forward strand.
CTTGCTGGTGTCGCGCAGCGACTGCACCCGCGGCTGCGCGGCCCAGGCGCGCGTGCGCTCGGCCAGCGCCGCAGGCAGGCGTTCGAGAAAAGCCTCGTCGTCGATCGGCAAGGGGCCTGGGCCGCAGGTCTTGCAGCCGCCGTTGCCGTTGCCGACGGCCGGCGCTGGCTGGCCGTCGTGCAGCAGGGCGTCGAATTCGGCGGCCACCAGCTCGCGCGTCTGGCCCAGGCGGTCGAGCAACTCGCAGGCGTCGGCATTGCAGGCCAGGCCGAGCGACTGCGCGATCCAGCCCAGGTCGCCATCGGCCACCGGCAGCAAATGCGTCTGTTGGTCGTCGAGGTACTGGATGCGGTGCTCGACGCGGCGCAGGAAGCTGTAGGCGTCGGCCAGCGCGGCGGCGGCGGCCGGCTTCATCAGCCCGCGCGCGGCCAGGCGCTGCAGGCCGCGCAGCGTCGAGCGGGTGCGGATCTCGGGGAACTGGCCGCCGCGCACCACCAGCAGCAACTGCACCGTGAACTCGATCTCGCGGATGCCGCCGCGCGACAGCTTGACATCGTTGCTGCGCTCAGGCCGGCCGGCGGCGCGGCGCTGCGCTTCTTCGCGGATCTTGGCGTGCAGCGTGCGCAGGCCTTCGAACACGCCGTAGTCGAGGTAGCGGCGGTAAACGAAGGGCGTGACCAGCGAGCGCAGCGCCAAGGCGCGGCCGCTGGTGACGGCCGCGCGCGGCGCGACGACGCGGCTTTTCAGCCAGGCAAAGCGCTCCCACTCGCGGCCCTGGACCTGGAAATACTCTTCGAGCATCGCCAGGCTGACCACCGGCGGGCCCGAGTTGCCGTTGGGCCGCAGCGCCAGGTCGACGCGAAAGACAAAGCCGTCGTCGCTGTTGTCGCCGATCAGCGTGTACAGGCCGCGCGCCACCTTGCTGAAATATTCATGCGCCGAGACCGGCTCGCCGCCATCGGTCTGGCCCTCTTCTTCGTAGACGTAGATCAGGTCGATGTCCGACGACACGTTCAACTCGCGGGCGCCGAGCTTGCCCATGCCGACGATCCAGAACTCGATGCGCTGGCCGCTGGCGTCGCGCGGCGCGCCGTGGCGCACATCGGCGTCGGCCAGGGCCTGCGCCAGCGCGCGCTCCAGTGTGGCTTCGGCCAGCGTGGTCATCGTCGCGGTCACGTCGTGCAGCGACGCGGCCTGCTCGATGTCCAACACCGCCAAGCGCTCGAGCACCAAGTGCCGCGCCACCCGCAGCGCCGAAGGCAGTGCCCGGCCGCCGGCCGTCAGGCGGGCCACCAGCGCGTTGATCGCGGCGGCATCGGGCAGGCCCGCCGGCAGCAGCGCCAACTCGTCGGCGTAGCGCCGCCGCACCCGCTGCACGAAGCGGCTGTGCTCGGCGCAAGCCAATGCGGCGGTGATCGGGGTGCTGGGGGAACCCATCGCGGCGTCGGCGGTCTGTCAGTGACCCTGTGCTAGATTGGCCCGGCCTGCCACAGAGTGCTGTCGGCACCGCTGCTTGCTCAGCCGTTGCAGTGAACGGCAGCGCCCATCGCGCAGCCGCCCAGCCCCGGTTGCCTTGCCGCACATCACGCCCACCTTGTCCTCCGCGCCTGCCGTTGCCCCCGTTGCTGCCCGCGTCGACCGGCGCCGGCACCCTGTGCTGCGCTGGCTCTGGCGCATCGCGTTCGGCTTGCTGCTCGGGGCCTGGAGCTTATTGCTGCTGGCATGGCTGACGCTGCATTGGGGCATTCTGCCTCGCATCGAGCAATGGCGCCCGCAGATCGAAGCCCGCGCCAGCAGCGCGCTCGGCGTGCCCGTGACGATAGGCGCAATTCGCGTCCGTTCGGGCGGCTGGGTGCCGGCGCTGGAACTCAGCGATGTGGTGCTGCAAGACGTCCAGCATCGCGAAGCGCTGCGCCTGCCCAAGGTCAGCGCCGCGCTGTCAGCGCACTCGCTGCTGGCCTTCGAGTTGCGCTTCGAGCAATTGCACATCGACGGCGCCGCGCTCGAAGTGCGCCGCGACCGCGCCGGCCGATTCTTCGTCGCCGGCATCGAGGTGCCAGCCAGCGGCAGCGGCGAGGTCGGCAGCAACGCGGCCGCCTGGTTCTTTTCGCAGCATGAGTTCGTCATCCGCAACGGCCGCCTGCGCTGGATCGACGAGCAGCGCGACGGCCAGCCGCTCGAACTCGAGCAGGTCGACCTGGTGGTGCGCAACGGCGTGCGGCGCCACGACTTGCGGCTCGACGCCACGCCACCGGCGGCCTGGGGTGAGCGCTTCACGCTGCAGGGCCGCTTCACCCAATCGCTGCTCGACGCCAGCGGCGACTGGCGGCGCTGGAGCGGCAGCCTGCATGCGGCACTGCCGCGCACCAATGTCGCCGAGTTGCGCCACCACATCGCGCTGCCGTTCGAAGTCAGTGAAGGCGAGGGTGCCGTGCGTGCCTGGATCGACGTGCGCCAGGGCCAACTGCAGGCCGCCACCGCCGATCTGGCGCTGCGCTCGGTGGTGCTGCGCCTGGCCGCCAGCGTGCAGCCGTTGGCCGTGACCCAGTTGCAGGGCCGCATCAACGCCGAACGCAGCGACGGCCAGTTGAAGCTCGCCGCCGAGGGTCTGAGCTTTGCCACCGCTGACGGCGTGAGCTGGCCGCGCAGCAACCTCTCGCTGGTGCTGCGCCAGGCGGCCGGCACTGCGCCCGACGCGGCGTGGGCTGGCGGCGAGCTCAGCGCCGATCGGCTGGATCTCGGGGTGATGGCCCAGGTGGCCGCGCGCGTGCCGCTCGGCGCAGCGCTGAACAAGCTGCTGGCCGAACTGGCGCCGACCGGCCAGGTCAGCGGTCTCGCGGCTCGCTGGGACGGTGCCCTCGATGCGCCGTCGCACTACCAGGTCAAGGCCAGTGTGGCCGGGCTGTCGATTGCCGCCGCGGCGTCGCCCGAGGCCGGCGGCGTCGGACGGCCCGGCTGGCGCAATGCCGCGATCGACCTCGATGCCAGCGAGACTGGCGGCAAGGCCCGCCTGGTGCTCGACAAAGGCGCGCTCGTATTGCCCGGCATCTTCGAGCAGGCCGAGGTCGGCTTCGACAGCTTCTCGACCCAACTGGCCTGGCACATCCGCGCCGCAGCCCAGGCCGGCGCGCCGCCGGCCGTGGAAGTGACGCTGGCCGACACGCGCTTTGCCAATGCCGATGCGCAGGGCGAGCTGAGCCTGGCGCGTTGGCAGACGGGCAGTGGCAGCGCGGGTACGACCAGCGGCGTCGCGACGGCCAGTGGCCACGGCCGCGGCGCGCGGTTGCCGGGCCGGCTGGAGCTGGCCGGCAGCCTGTCGCGCGGTCGCGCCGCCGCGGTGGCGCGCTACCTGCCGCTGGGCGTGCACGAAGCTGCGCGCCGCTATGTCGAGCACGCAGTGGTCGACGGCCGCGTGACCAATGCCAGCTTCAAGGTCAAGGGCGACCTGTGGGACTTTCCGTTCGCCGCCGCCTCCCCGGCCCCGGCGGCCGGCAGCAGCGGCCAGTTCCGCATTGCCGCGCGCGCCGACGACGTGACCCTGGCTTATGTGCCGAACCAGCCCGACTGGGTCTCGCCCTGGCCGTCCTTCGCCCGCGTCAACGGCGAGCTGGTGTTCGACCGCACGTCGATGGAGATCCGAAATGCCAGCGCGCGCGTCTTCGGCGTCGAGCTGACGCGCGTCAACGGTGCGATCAGTGATCTGGCCAAACCGGTGTTGCGGATCGAAGGCCAGGGCCGCGGCCCGCTGGCCGACCTGCTGCGCTACACCAACGCCACGCCGGTCGGCGGCTGGATCGGCAACGTCCTGCGCGACACCAGCGCCAGCGGCAATGCCGATCTGAACCTCAAGCTCGAGATCCCGATCGACGCGGTGGCGCGCACGACAGTACAAGGCCGCGTGGTGCTGGCCGGCAACGATGTGCGCCTGGGCCCGACCACGCCCCTGCTGGCCGGAGCAAAGGCCCGCGTCGATTTCAGCCAGCAGGGTTTTGCCATTGCCGGCGGCAGCGCCCGCGTGCTCGGCGGCGAGGCCACGTTCGAAGGCGGCAACCAGCCCGACGGCAGCCTGCGTGTCACGGCCCAGGGCGTGGCCAGTGCCGAGGCGCTGCGCCGCGCGCCCGAGCTGGGCGCGTTGTCGCGCCTGGCCCTCAGCCTGAGCGGGCAGACGCCGTACCGCCTGGCTTTGGGCGTCGTGCGCGGCCACACCGAGTTCACGCTGACCAGCCCGTTGACGGGGCTGGCGATCGACCTGCCCGCGCCGCTGAAGAAGCCGGCCGAAGCGGCCTGGCCATTGCGCGCGGAATCGCGCCTGGCCGCAAGCGCGACGGGCGACCCCGCACGCGACATGCTGCGGCTGGAGCTGGGCAGCGTGGCCCAGGCGCAGTACCAGCGCGATCTGTCGCAGGCCACGCCGCAGGTGCTGCGCGGCGCGATTGCCGTGCTCGACGCCTTGCCGCCGCTGCCTGAACGCGGCGTGCACGCCGTGCTCAACCTGCCGGCCACCGACAGCGACGCCTGGCAGGCCGTGGCCGATCGATTGCAGGGCCCGCAGGCCACCGCCGCCGCGGCCGTCGACGACAGCTACCTGCCGCGCACGGTGGCGTTGCGCGCGCAGTCGCTCACCTCCGGCGGGCGCAAGCTGACGCGCCTGGTCGCGGGTGTCAGCCAGGACAGCACCGATGCCACCTGGCGCGGCAGCCTCGACGCCGAGCAGCTCGGCGGCTATATCGAATATCGCGCCGCACAGGGCGCCGCCAACCCCGGCCGCGTTTACGCCCGGCTGGCGCGGCTGGCGCTGCCGTCGGCCGACGCCGAATCGGTCGAGAACCTGCTGGTGCAGGCGCCGGCCAGCGTGCCGGCGCTGGACATCGTGATCGACGACTTCGAGCTGCGCGGCAAGAAATTCGGCCGCGTCGAGATCGAAGCTGTCAACCGCGCTGGCGATGGCGGCCTGCGCGAATGGCGCATGAACCGCTTTGCCGTCAGCAACCGCGACGCGCAACTTACCGGCAGCGGCCAGTGGCAGCCCGTTGCCGCGGGCGCGGCCCGCCCTCAACGCATGGTGATGGACTTCAAGCTCGAGCTGGCCGACAGCGGTGCGGTTCTCGAACGCCTGGGATTCGGTGGCACGCTGCGCCGTGGCAAGGGCCGCATGACCGGCGAGTTGTCGTGGGCTGGATCGCCCTTGTCGCTGCACATCCCCAGCCTGGACGGCCGCATCACGTTGGCGCTGGACGCCGGGCAGTTTCTCAAGGCCGGCCCCGGCGCCGGGCGGCTGCTGTCGGTGCTCAACCTGCAGGCCCTGCCGCGACGCCTGCTGCTCGATTTCCGCGATGTGTTCCAGGAAGGCTTTGCCTTCGACAACGTCACCGGCGACGTGACGATCGACGACGGCGTGGCCAGCACCAACAACCTGCGCATGCGCGGTGTGCAGGCCGCCGTGCTGATGGAGGGCAGCGCCGACATCAACCGCGAAACCCAGCAGCTGCGCGTCCTGGTGGTGCCCGAGATCAATGCCGGCACCGCCTCGCTGGCCTATGCCGTGATCAACCCCGCCGTCGGCCTGGGCAGCTTCCTGGCCCAGTTGTTCCTGCGCCGGCCCTTGATGGCCGCCAGCACCCGCGAGTTCATGGTCCAGGGCTCCTGGGCCGACCCCAAGGTCGAGCGCGTTGAGCGCCGCTTCGACGCCCCGCTGCCCGACCTCGACCCGCCCGCCGCGGCTTCGGCGCCACGCCAGTGAAAAGGATCGCCATGAAGATTGCCGCCCTGCAAACCGTCTCGACGCCCGATGTCGAGCGCAACCTCGAAGCCGCTGCGCGCTTGATCGCGCAGGCCGCGCGCGACGGCGCCGAGCTGGCCGCGCTGCCCGAGTACTTCTGCCTGATGGGCTGGCGCGACGACGACAAGCTGGCAGTGGCCGAAGCGCCGGGTCGCGGGCCGATCCAGGACTTCCTGTCCGCGCAGGCCAAGGCCCATGGCTTGTGGCTGATCGGCGGCACCTTGCCGCTACACACCGCCACGCCCGAGCGCGTGCGCAATGCCTGCTGCGTCTATGCGCCCGACGGCACACTGGCCGCGCGCTACGACAAGATGCACTTATTTCGCTACGACAACGGCCGCGAGAGCTACGACGAGGCCCGCGTGCTCGAAGCCGGCAGCGAGCCGGTGGCGCTGCAGGCCGGCCCGCTGCGGCTGGGCCTGTCGGTGTGCTACGACCTGCGCTTCCCCGAGCTGTACCGGCGCCTGTGCGTGCCGCCGTGCGACCTGCTCAGCGTGCCCGCGGCCTTCACCTACACGACGGGCCGGGCGCACTGGGAGCTGCTGCTGCGCGCCCGTGCGGTCGAGAACCAGTGCTACGTGATCGCCCCGGCGCAGGGCGGCACGCACGAGAACGGCCGCCGCACCTGGGGCCACAGCCTGGTCGTCGATCCCTGGGGCGACGTGCTGGCCGTCTTGCCCGAGGGCGAGGGCGTGGTGCTGGCCGAGATTGACATGCAGCGCATTGCCTTGGTGCGTCGGCAGTTGCCGGTACTGGCGCACCGGCGCTTGTAGCTCATACGGGTTCGCAATCAATCGCCAAGAACCTACCGTTCGCCCTGAGGTTGTCGAAGGGCTCCCTTCGACAGGCTCAGGACGGTCGGAAATCCAGGCTCAGGCCGAACGGATACCCATACGATCGACGCGAATCGGTATCAGCGGCTGCCGTAAATCATCCGCCGCGCCAGCGCATGTTTGAGCGGCGGCAGGCGGTCGAGCAGGGCCATGCCGGCGCCGCGCAGGGTGGCGATGCCGGGCGTCTGCCAGGTGAAGCTGCGGGCCAGGAAATCGGTGGCGGCGATCATTGCCCAGCGGTCGGGGGCGCGCTGCCAGGCCACGCGCGACAGGGCGGCGTCGAGGTCGGTTGCGGCGCGGTTGGCATCGACAGCGTCGCGCAAGGCGCTGGCCAGCGCGAAGGCGTCGCGCAGACCCAGGTTGAGGCCCTGGCCGGCCACCGGGTGCAAGGTCTGGGCGGCATTGCCGATGCGCACCTGGCGGCCGCGCACGAGGCTGCGCTGGGCCGCCAGTCCGAGCGGGAAGCACTTCAGTGCCGAGACCGCGGTGATGCGGCCGACGGCGGGGTCGAAGACGGTGTTCAACACCGCCAGGCGCTGGTGCTCGTCGAGTTCGCGCACCGGGTCGTCATCGCGCGGCACGCACCAGACCAGCGCCGCACGCGTGGCGGCGTCGGCGCTGCGCGCGGCTTGCGGCGGCAAGGGCAGGGGCAGCAGCGCGGCTGGGCCGTGGCGGGTGAAACGCTCGACTGCCAGGCCGGGTGTGCCGCCCTTCAGCGAGACCGTGCCGACCCAAGCGTCTTGTTGGTAGTCATGGCGCACGTCGGCGAGTTGGTTCTCGCCGAAGGCGCCGCCTTCGGCGACCACCGCCAGCTCGAAGCGCTCGGCCACGCCGGCATCGACTTCGACACCTTGCGGCACGTCCTTCAGCGCGGCCACGGGCACGCCGAAGCGGCTGTGCAGGCGCGTCGGCTCGGCCGTGGCCAGGGCCTCCCAGGCGCGCTGCATCGGCGCCACCAGCGCGCCGTAGCCGAGCACCGCGCCGAGCATCGGCACACCGAGTTCGGTGGCGCGCAGGCGCACCTCGGGCGCGCCGAGCCAGCCCGGCAGACTCAGCGCCGGGGCCTGCTGCGAAACCCAGACTTCGCGGATCGGCTCGGCGCGGCCGGTGTCCCACGCCCCCACCCGTTCGAGCAGTTGGATGCTGCCCAGCGACAGCGCCAGCGTGCGCACATCGGCCGAGACATCGCGCTCGGCCGGGCGGGCATCGAACAGGCTGAGCTGCGCGTGCGGCAGGGTGCGCGCCGCCAGCAGGGCCAGGGCCAGGCCGACCGGGCCGGCACCGATGACGGCGATGTGAAGTGAGGGCGGTGCATGCATGGCGTGGACGTGATCGTAGCGGGCGCAGCCGGCCGGGGCCGATCGACTAGAATCCGCCGCCTTTGCCCTGCCCGCCCACCCGCGGGCGTCCCGCTGGCCGCGCAGGCCTTGCGAGCCGGGCGACTTGATTCGCAAGGCCCCCGGCCGCAGATGCTGCGGCTCATCAAACCAGGACCGTCAACGTGTTCATTTCCGAAGCCTTTGCCCAGACCGCACCGGCCGCCGCCGGTGGCAGCACCGAATCGACCCTGTACAGCATGCTGCCGCTGGTGCTGATGTTCGTGGTGCTGTACTTCATCATGATCCGGCCGCAGATGAAGCGGCAGAAGGAACACAAGGCCATGATCGAAGCCATAGCCAAGGGCGACGAAGTCGTCATCGGCGGCGGCATGCTCGGCCGGGTGAGCAAACTCGGCGAGAGCTATGTCTCGGTCGAAGTCGCCACCAATGTCGAAGTGCAGGTGCAGCGCACGGCCATCGTCCAGGTGCTGCCCAAGGGCACCTTCAAGTAATCGGTTGCGGCGCCGCCCTGCGCGCGCCGCCAAGGCTGCTGCTCCATGAACCGCTACCCCTTGTGGAAGTACGCGATGCTCGTCGTCGCGCTGTTGGTGGGCCTGCTGTACACGGCGCCGAACTTCTTCGGCGAGGCGCCTGCGGTGCAGGTGTCTTCGGGCAAGGCCACCGTCAAGGTCGAGCGGGCCTTGGTCGGCCGCGTGCAGGAAGCGCTGAAAGCGGCCGGGCTGAACGCCGATTTCGTGGCCCTGGAGGGCACGTCGGTGCGCGCGCGTTTCACCGACACCGACACCCAGCTCAAGGCCAAGGACACGATCGCCAAGGCGCTGAACCCGGATGCGGCCGACCCGCAGTTCATCGTCGCGCTGAACCTGGTCTCGCGCTCGCCGCTGTGGCTGGCCAAGGTGCGTGCGCTGCCGATGTACCTGGGGCTGGACTTGCGGGGCGGCGTGCATTTCCTGATGCAGGTCGACATGAAGTCGGCGCTGACCAAGAAGGCCGAAGCGCTGACGGGCGATCTGCGCACCTTGCTGCGCGACAAGAACATCCGCCACGCCGGCATCGCACGCGATGGCAATACGGTTGAAGTTCGCTTTCGCGACAAGGCCGCGCTCGAGGCGGCGAAGAACCTGGTCAACGACCAGTTGCCCGACCTGCTGTGGACCGACACCGCCGAGGCCGACGGTTTCAAGCTCGCCGGCGCGCTCAAGCCGCAGGCCGCGCGCGCGGTGCAGGACGCCGCGCTCAAGCAGAACATCACCACGCTGCACAACCGCGTCAACGAGCTCGGCGTGGCCGAGCCGGTGATCCAGCAGCAGGGCGCCGACCGCGTGGTGGTGCAACTGCCGGGCGTGCAGGACACGGCCAAGGCCAAGGACATCATCGGCCGCACGGCCACGCTCGAG
>JANOKY010000660.1:0-1890 GCA_031419635.1 Burkholderiales bacterium
GCCGGTGACGAAGCTGGGCCAGGGGCCGCTCTCGAGCTCGTCGAGCATCGGGGTGGGGTGCTGTGGCTTGGCCATGGTGCTGGATCTCCTGTGCGGTTGCCCGCGAGCGCTGCGCAGTGGCCGACGATAGACCGGATAGGCCGCCACGCCACTACCCGGAAGGGTTATGCAGCGCTCACCCGTACCGGGTATGGACGCTGTAGCGCCGCCCGCGCTCAATGGCCACTTTCAGAGGTCCGGATGCCGCGCCTGACACCGCTAGCCAAGTTGCGCGCGCCCCTGGGCGGGCAGGAGATCGAATTGCAGCAGCTCGACCACGAGTCGGGCGGCATGAGCCTGCTGCGCACGCGCATCCGCGAAAAGAGCCGCTTCACGGTGTTCGATATCGATCCGCAAACCGCAGAAGAGTGGGGCCGCGCGCTGTTGCAATGGGCCGATTCGCAACCCAAGCGCTGAGGACATGTCCGAGAACGCTGCCTCGATGGTCGACGTGATCTACCCGCTGCAAGGGCAGACCCTGCCGCGCGACCATCGGCGTGCGTTGGCGGAAGCCTTGGAGCGGCTTCTGCCCTGGCTTGCCGAGCCCGCCGAAGCCGGTGTGCACCGCATCAACGCCGTGGCCGGCATCGGCCCGACGGCCTTGCTCTCGCAGCGGGCCCGCCTGACGCTGCGCGTTCGGCGCGAGCGGGTTGGCGAGTTGGCGCCGCTGCAAGGTGCGGTGCTCGACATCGCGGGCTTCAAGCTCCAGTTGGGGCCGGCCGCGGTGATTCGCGAACTGCTGCCCTATGCCACCCTGTACGCGCACCTGGTGACGACTGCCGACGACGAGGAGTTGGCTTTCCTGGGCAGCATTGAACACGAACTCGAGGCCCTGGGCGTGCCGTGCCGGCGCATCTGCGGCCGGCGCCAGGTGATCGACAACGACGGCGTGCCGGTGACGGGCTACAGCCTGATGCTCGACGGCCTGTCGCCGGCCGGCTCGTTGCGTGTGCTCGAATCCGGCCTCGGCCGGCACCGCCGGCTCGGCTGTGGCTTGTTCGTGCCGCACAAGTCGGCCGCCGCAGTGCGCGCCTGACGCCAGCCACCGGATCCATTTTTCAAGCAGGAGCAGCGATGGGCTACACGGTCGATGGCAATGAACTCGAGACGGACGACCAGGGCTTCTTGCTCGAAGCCGACTATGGCGACGAGGTGGTGCGGGCGATCGCGGCGGCCGAGAACATCACACTTACCGACGCGCATTGGAAGGTCGTGGCCTACCTGCGCGACGAGCACCGTGAGCACGGCCACACGCCGAACTTCCGCAACATGCTCAAGGGCCTGGCCGAGGTGATGCCCGGCTGCGACAGCAAGGCGCTGTACGACCTGTTCCCCGTCGGCCCCGCCAAGCAGGGTGCCAAAGTGGCCGGCCTGCCGCAACCGCTGGGCAAGGGCGGCTACTGAAGTCCCGCGATGTCAACCGGCCCCCAACACCGCCTGCCGGCGATGCGGATCAAGAGCCAATGGTTCAAGACCGCAGAACCCAAGAGCGCCGAGCAGCAGGCCAGCGCGATGGCCTTCATCGTCTGGCGGACGGCGCTGAACATGCTCAAGCGCATGCGCGGTGCGAACTTCGATGTCGATGCCGGCACGCCGTACTTCGCCTTCATGCGCGAAGTGCTGGTCTTCCTGATCGCGGTGGTCGACCGCATCGCCTACCTGCGCATGGACGCCGCCGAGCGCAGCGCTTTCACCACCGCGCTGGTGCGCCACTGCGCCGGCACGCTGGCCGACAACGAGAACGATTTGCTGGGCCCGCGCGCCGACGGCCAGTCGTCGCAAGACAGCTTCATCGATCTGGTCAATGAAGTCGTCGAGCACTATGCCGAGTTCGGCGCCGACGCCGCGATC
>JANOKY010000661.1:0-2271 GCA_031419635.1 Burkholderiales bacterium
CGCACCTTGTTCTCACGCACCGAGCCGCCGAGCTTCATGTGCTCGAAGGGGTTGACCACCATCGAGGCGAAGCCGGTCAGGTCAGTCACGCGTTCTTTCAGGCCCGGCAACGTGGCCGTGCCCCCGGCCAGCATCACGTAATGCACCTTGTGGTGCGGCGTGCTGGTGAAGAAGTACTGCAGCGCGCGGCCGATCTCTTGCGACAGGCTGTCGACAAAGGGCGCCAGGATCGCCGACTCATAGTCTTCGGGCAGGTCGCCGCCGAGTTTCTTCGTCTCGGCCTCTTCGAACGAGAAGCCGTACTGGCGCGAGATCAGTTGCGTGAGCTGCGAGCCGCCGAAGGCCTGGTCGCGGTCGTAGAGCATTTCGTCGTCGCGCAGCACCTTCAGGCTGGTGGTGTCGGCGCCGATCTCGAACAGCGCCACCAGCGCGTCCTTGCCCTCGTTGGGCAGGGCCTTGACGATGCGGCTCATCGCCAGCCGCGAGGCGTGGCTTTCGATGTCCAGCACGACCGGCTTCAGGCCCGCGGCTTCGGCCAGGCCCTGGCGGTCCTGCACCCGGTCCTTGCGCGATGCGGCAATCAGCACTTCGACATCGCCGACCGAAGTCGGGCTCGGCCCGATGACGCAGAAATCCAGGCTCACTTCATCGAGCGAGAACGGGATGTACTGGTTGGCTTCACTCTCCACCTGCAGCTCGAGCTCTTCCTCGCGCAGGCCGGCGGGCAGCATGATCTTCTTCGTGATCACCGCCGACTGCGGCATCGCCATGACCACGTTCTTGGTTCGCGTGCCGCTCTTGCTGACGACGCGGCGCACCGCGTCGGCCACTTCGTCGAATTTCTCGATCTGGCCGTCGGTGATCCAGCCCTTCTCGAACGGCTCGGAGGCAAAGCGCTCGACGATGAATTCGCCCGTGGCGCTCTGGCCCAATTCAACCAACTTCACGCTCGATGTGCTGATGTCCAGCCCGATCATCGATGAGTGCGTTCGGCCTAGCAGCGAGTCGACAAAGCTCACGACGGTATCCCCCCAAGTGCGTTGCCAAACGTAGCCAAATCACACCCTGGACTGTTAATAAGTTACTTCAATGCTAGCAGCAAAGCCTTTGAGCGGCCAAGAAAAAGGCACGCTTTTGGGCCCCGCGTCGTTGTGTATCTCCGACGTGCACGACGCGCCTTGGCATCGACCTTGACATGGCCGGTGCGAGGCCCTTCATGGGGTAAGCCCTGAGGCACCACGGACGAGTCGAGCAGCAGTTCACACATCGCCACAGGCCTGCAATGGCCGCTTCCTATAATCGAGTCAGCCAATCGCTGGCGCACCAACCAGGCGGCTTGCATCGCCCGACCTCCGTGAGCCTGAACAGCCGCCTTCCTTCCTGGGCCCCATGGGTCTTTCGCCCGCTGGCTTGGGCGCTGGCATTGCTGGCCACCCTCGCACTGCTGTTCGCCGCGCTGGTGGCGATCGCGCTGGCGGTGGCCTACCCGAACCTGCCGCCGATCACCAGCCTCACCGACTACCGGCCCAAGCTGCCGCTGCGCGTGTACTCGGCCGACGCGGTGCTGCTCGGCGAGTTCGGCGAAGAGCGGCGCAGCTTCGTGCCGATTGCGCAGGTCCCCAAGGTGATGAAGGACGCCGTGCTGGCGATCGAAGACTCGCGCTTTTATGAGCATGGCGGCGTCGACTATCTCGGCATGCTGCGCGCCGGCCTGGCCCAGTTCAACGACGCGCGCAGCCAGGGCGCCTCGACGATCACGATGCAGGTGGCACGCAACTTCTACCTGTCGACCGAGAAGACCTTCACGCGCAAGATCTACGAAGTGCTGCTGACCTGGAAGATCGAAAGCCAGTTGAGCAAGGACCAGATCCTCGAGGCCTACATGAACCAGATCTACCTCGGCCAGCGCGCGCATGGATTCGCCGCCGCCTCGGAGATCTATTTCGGCAAGCCGCTCAAGGACGTCAGCGTGGCCGAAGCCGCGATGCTGGCCGGCCTGCCCAAGGCCCCTTCGGCCTACAACCCGATCGTCAATCCCAAGCGGGCCACGATCCGCCAGCAGCACATCATCGAGCGCATGCAGAGCAACGGCTTCATCAGCGCCGAGCAGGCCAGCACGGCGCGCGCCGAGACGCTGCGCTACCGCAGCCAGTCCGAAGTGGCGGTGCATGCCGAGTTCGTGGCCGAGACGGCGCGCCAACTGGTCTTTGCGCAGTACGGCGAAGAGACCTACAGCCGCGGCCTGAATGCCACGCTGACCGTCAATGCCGC
>JANOKY010000662.1:0-6087 GCA_031419635.1 Burkholderiales bacterium
CTTGCTTTCACGGGCGATGAAAGTCTTGACGATGCGGTCCTCGAGCGAATGGAACGCGATCACGGCCAGGCGTCCTTTCGGTTTCAACAATGCCAGGGTGGTGCCGAGGACCTGTTCGAGGGCCTCAAGCTCGGCGTTGACGAAAATCCGAAGAGCTTGAAATGTGCGCGTTGCAGGATCCTGGCCCGCTTCGCGGGTGCGGACCGCACGAGCCACGAGCTGGGAAAGCTGCGCTGTGGTTCGAACAGCATCCCCGCCCTGCCTGCGAGCCACAAGCGCCTTTGCAATCTGAACAGCAAACCGTTCTTCACCATGGTCGCGTATCACCTCGGCAATCGCGCGTTCATCGGCGCGGGCCAAAAAATCCGCGGCGCTCTCGCCGCGGGTCGGGTCCATGCGCATGTCCAGCGGGCCGTCGAAACGAAAGCTGAAGCCGCGCGCGGGGTTGTCGATCTGCGGTGAACTCACGCCCAGGTCGAGCAGCACGCCGTCCACCGCGGTGATGCCCATTGCACCAAGCACCTGCGCGATCTCGGTGAAGTTGGCGTGATGAATCGAAAAACGCGGGTCGTCGATCGGCGTCGCGCCAGAACCCGCGGCCGCCACCGCTTCCGGGTCGCGGTCCAAAGCCAGCACGCGTGCGCCCGGGCCTAAGCGCTCGAGCAGCAGGCGCGAATGGCCGCCGCGGCCAAAAGTGCCGTCGACGTAGATGCCTTGCGCTGTCGTCACCAACGCGTCGATCGCTTCGTGGAGCAAGACGGTGCGGTGCGGCCATGCTGCTGCGCTCACTCCGCCCTCACATCACATGGTCGCGCAGCACATCGGGCATGCCAGCGGCCAGCACGGTGGCCTCATGCGCGTCGTGGCGCACCTGGTCCCAGAGCTCGAAGCGCGAGCCCATGCCCACCAGCAGCACGTCGCGCTCCATGCCGGCCCACGCGCGCAACTCGGGCGCGATCAGCACCCGCGAGGCGTTGTCGATGTCGACATCCATGGCGCTGCCGATGAAGATGCGGCGCCAGTCTTCGGCCGACATCGGCAGCGTCAGCAGCTTGGCGCGGAACAACTCCCAGGCCGGCCGCGGGAAGATCAGCAGGCAGCGCTTGGGGTGCTTGGTGATGGTGAGCTTGTCCTCGGCCACCGCCTTGAGAATCTCGCGGTGGCGCGCGGGCACAGTCATGCGGCCCTTGCCGTCGAGGAACAGCCCCGCCCCACCCTGAAACACCGAATCAGCCACGCCGCCCCACTAACCTGCACTTTTCCCCACTTTAACGGAGGGGCAGGGGCCGGTCAACCAAAAGCCAAAGAAAAATCAATCAAATCAAGCACTTAGAAACACTATCTCAGGTCATTTTTCGCGACCCGATTCCGTTCAAAAACAAGGACATGAGCGCGATACCGAAAGTGATTCCTCAGGTGGAAGCGCGACCCTGGGACTTTCCTGGGGTGCTGCGGGCCCCGATCGCGAGCTCACCGGCGATGGACAGATAGTCTCGCCGCCCTTCACCGCTGAAAATACCCGGCCATGATCCTGCTGACTCTCGGCCTCGTGCTCTTCCTCGGCGTGCACTCGGTGCGCATCGTCGCCGAAGACTTTCGCGCCAGGCAGATCGCGCGCATGGGCCATAACGCCTGGAAAGGCCTGTACACGCTGGCCTCGATCGTCGGCATTGCCCTCATCGTCTGGGGCTTCGGCCTGGCGCGGCGCCAGCCACTGGTGCTGTGGAGCACACCGCCCTGGCTGATGCATGTCGCGGCCCTGATCACGATCGTCGCATTCGTCTTCGTCGCCGCGGCCTACGTGCCCGGCAACGGCATCAAGGCGCGCCTGCACCACCCGATGGTGCTGGGCGTGAAGGTCTGGGCCTTCGCGCACCTGCTGGCCAACAACACCCTGGCCGATGTGCTGCTGTTCGGCAGTTTCCTGCTCTGGTCGGTGCTGAGTTTTCGCGCCGCGAAGGCGCGCGACCGCGCAGCGGGTCCGAGCTACCCGCCGGGCACTGCCTCACGCACACTGGCGACGATCGCCATCGGCATCGCCGCCTGGGCCGCGATCGCGTTCTGGGGCCATGCGGCTTTCATCAGCGTGCGGCCGCTGGCATGAGCGCTCGAACCGACGCGGCGTCCGATGCGCCCGAACTCGAGGTCGTGATCGAGGTTCCGCGCGGCAGTTTTCTCAAGCGGGGCTCCAGCGGCAGTGTCGACTTCATTTCGCCGCTGCCCTGCCCCTTCAACTACGGCGCCGTGCCGACCCACCTCGGGCTCGAAGGCGATCTGCTCGACGCCTTGGTGCTCGGGCCGCGCTTGCGCTACGGCACGCGCACGCGGGTCAGGGCTTGGGGCGCCATCACGCTGATGGACCGCGGCATGTCGGACGACAAGCTGATCTGCAGCGACTGCCCGCCGAGCCCGGACGAGCTCCGCAAGGTGCTGGCCTTCTTCCACTTTTATGCCCGCTGCAAGGGTCTGCTCAACCTCTGGCGCCGCCGGCCCGGGCGCAACGCCTGCGACGGTTGGTGCAGCGCGTCGGAGGCGATCGCGCGCGCCCGGCCCTTGCCCGGTGCATGGGCGGGCTCACCCGTGTCCTACTGATCTGGCGTACAGCGATCCCGTTCCCGGTACACCGATTGCAACGCCATGCCTGAAGCCTCGTTCCTCACCGGCAGGCGCATCGCCGCGCTGGCATTGGCACTGGCTTGCAGCGCCTGCTCCACCGTGGCGCCAGTCAACGAGTGGGAGCCTCGCTTGCGCGGCCCCGCGGTGGTGATGCTCGGCGAGGTGCACGACAACGGCGAGCACCATCGACTCAGGCTCGACGTGCTGCGCCGTGCCTTCGCCGCTGGCTGGCGCCCGGCCATCGCGATGGAGCAGTTCGACCGCGAGCGCCAGCCCGAGATGGACCGTGCACGCCGCGAAAAACCGGGTGATGCGCAGCACCTGATCGATGTTGCCGCTGCGCCCAGCAGCCGCGTGGGTGGCGGCTGGAACTGGGACTTCTATCGCCCGCTGGTCGCGCTGGCGCTGCAATACGACCTGCCCTTGATTGCCGCGAACCTTTCGAACACCGACACGACACGGATCGTGCGCGGCGGCCACGCAGCCGTGTTCGACGCTGCCGCCGTCGCTGCACTCGGACTCGATCTGCCGATGGCGGCCGACTGGCAAGCCGGCCAGGAGCATGAGATCGATGCCGGCCACTGCAATGCATTGCCGCCATCGCTCTGGCCGGCGATGGCGCGCGCGCAGTTCGCGCGCGACGCCGTCATGGCCGCGACGCTGCGCCGACACGCCGGCAATGGTGTGGTGCTGCTGGCGGGGAATGGTCATGTCCGCCGCGACATCGGTGTGCCGCGCTGGCTGGGCCAGGCATGGGCAGACCGTGTGGTCGCGGTCGGCTACCTCGAACGCGGCGACGACGCGACGCCAACGGCGGCCTTCGACGCCGTCGTGGTGTCGGCGCCGGCGCGGCGACCAGACCCGTGCATTGAGTTCAAGCTGCGCAGGGGCAACGCAGCACAGTGATCGGCCTGCACAGGGTGCTCGGACATCACGCTGCGATGGTGACGCTCATCGTCGCAGGCGACTGAACCGCGTGCCCGCCCGCAGGCGTGCTTCGGCATCCGACGAACGCGGATCAGGTGGGCCCCGGCACCGCGCGCCGCTGCGCTTGCACCGTCCCCCACAGCGCCTGCCAGTCGGCGCCGGCCATGTCGGTCACGCGGCCGTCGGCGGCAAAGAACTTGTTCGGGATCTGGAAGAACGCCAGCATCAGACCACCGTTCGGCGACCACGCACTGTGGCGGCTGCCGGCCGGGCGCCCGATGAATTGGCCGGCCTTGCATTCGATGCCCTCGTCGGGGCCGCTGCGGTCGACCCGGTGGCTGTACGCTGAATCTGCATGGCCTTCCCCCTTCGAGGGGGAAGGGGTGAAGTCAGGCCGGTGCCGCAGCCTCGCGGCGGGTCACGAAGCCGGCCGCGCGCTTGAGCATTCGCCACAGCCAGCGCAACAGCACCAGCGTACACAGCGCTTCGAGCACGGTCACTACAAAGGCGAAGAACGGGTTCCAGCGTTGCTCACGCGCATGGAACTTGGCCAGCGCGCCGTCGCGCGAAATTTCGATCGAGTCGTAGAAGCTCGGGATCACCAGCAGGGTCAGGAAGGTCGCGGCGATGGTGCCGCCGATGATGGCCACCGCCATCGGGCGGTAGAACTCGCTGCCCTCGCCGATGCCGATGGCCACCGGCAGCATGCCGGCCACCAGCGCAAAGGTGGTCATCAGGATCGGCCGCAAGCGTTTGCGCCCGGCGATCATCAAGGCCTCTTCGCGCGGCACGCCCGCGGCCTCCTGCACGCGGGTGGCATCGAGCAGCAGGATCGCGTTCTTGGCCACCAGGCCCATCAACATGATCACGCCGATGAAGCTCATCAGGTTGAGCGTGCCGCCGGTGGCCAGCAAGGCCAGCACCACACCGATCAGCGACAAGGGCAGCGACAGCATCACCGGCAGCGGCGCGGTGAAGGAGCCGAACTGCACCACCAGGATCAGGTACATCAGCGCCACGCCGTAGCCCAGCGCGGTGCCCATGTTGCCGAAGACCTGCTGCTGATCCTTCGAGGCACCGGCCAGCTCGATGCCGTAGCCGGGCGGGAAGTCGATCGCGCGGGCGATCTTCAAGGCGTCGGACGTGACCTCGCCCGACGAGCGCCCCTGCGCATTGGCCGAGACCGAGATCGTGCGCTTGCCGTCGGCATGCTGGATCTGGCTCGGGCCCTTGCCGATGGTGACGGTGGCGATCTGGTCCAGCGGCACGATGCGCCCGCTGCCGGCCACCGCGATCGGCAGGCGCTCGATGTTGCTGGCGTCGACACGGTCTTCCGGCGCCAGGCGCACCGCCACGTCGCGGGTTTCGCCGCTGGGGTCGACCCAATCACCGACTTCGACACCGGCAAAGGCCACCCGCAGCGCCTGCGCCGCATCGGCCGCCGAGATGCCCAGCGCATTGGCCAGGCCGCGGTCGAGTTCAATCTTCAGCTCGTCCTGCGGATCCTGCTCCGACAGGCCGACATCGACCGCGCCGGGCACCTGGCGCAGCTTGACCATGTAGGCGTTGGTGAGCTCCAGCAACTTGCGTGAATCAGCGCCATTGAAGCGGATCTGCACCGGCTTTTGCGCCCCCATGTTGAAGTCTTCGAGCACCGTGTACTCGGCGCCGACCAGGCGCGCCGTCAACGCGCGCAGGTCTTTGGCGATCGCGGTGTGGGCGCGCTTGCGTTTGTTGCTCTTGCCGATGTCGACATACACCCGGCCGCCGCCCGGGTTGACGAAACTGTTGGTGGCCTGAGTTTCGGGCAGGGTGCGCGCCAGCGCGGCCACACTCTCGACCTTGGCGCGTGCGTAATCCAGGCTCGACGACGAGGGCGTGCGCACATCGATGGCCAGCAGGCCCACGTCGGAGGCCGGCAGGAAGCTCGAGCCGCCGAACTTGTAGTGCAAGCCCAGGGCACCGGCCAGGCTGAGCACCGCGATCAGGAACATCCAGCGCCGGTGGTGCAGGGCCCAGGCGATGACGCGGCCATAGCGGTCGGCCTGGTGGTCGAACCAGGTGTTGAAGCGCTGCAACTGCAGGCTGATGCCGCGCCTGGGTTCTTGGTGGTGCCCGGGCGGGTCGCCCCAGTAGGCCGACAGCATCGGGTCGAGCGTGAACGAGATGAACAGGCTCACCAGCACCGAAGCCACCACGGTGATGCCGAACGGCCGGAACCATTCGCCCGACACGCCGGGCATGAAGGCCACCGGGGCGAACACGGCGACGATGGCGAACGTGGTCGCGGTCACTGCGAGGCCGATCTCGGCGGTGCCGTTGAGCGCCGCGCTGCGCCGGTCTTCGCCGCGCTCCATGTGGCGCACGATGTTCTCGCGGACAACGATGGCGTCGTCGATCAACACCCCGATGGCCAGCGACAGGCCGAGCAGGCTCATGAAGTTGAGCGTGAAGCCGGCCAGCCAGACGGCGATGAAGGCGGCGATCACCGAGGTCGGCAACGACAGCGCGGTGATCAGGGTCGAGCGCCAGGAGTTCAGGAAG
>JANOKY010000663.1:0-1613 GCA_031419635.1 Burkholderiales bacterium
GGCTTCGGTTCGGGCGTCGTCGAACCCACGTTCGGCATCAGCCTGCAAAACCGCGGCCATGGGTTTTCGCTAGACGCCAGGAGCCCGAACGTGGTGGCCCCGGGCAAGCGGCCGTTCCAGACCATCATCCCCGGCTTCCTCAGCAAAGACAGCCAGCCCGTCATGAGCTTCGGCGTGATGGGCGGCAACATGCAGCCGCAGGGCCATGTACAAACCTTGGTGCGCATGCTCGATCATGGCCAGAACGTGCAGGCCGCCTGCGACGCGCCGCGTTGGCGCTTCAATCAGGGCCTGGAGATCAACGTCGAGCGCGCCATGCCCGAGGCCACGCGCGAGGCCTTGAGCGCGATGGGCCACCGGATCGTCGGCCTGAACGACAGCTACATGGATTTCGGCGCCGGCCAGTTCATCTGGCGCCTGGGCGACCCGGCCGTCGAAGGCTATGTGGCCGCCAGCGACCCGCGCCGCGACGGCTCGGCAGTGGGCTTCTGAGCTTGCGCGTCGAAGAACTCGGCCTGGGCTGGCAGTCGCACCTGGTGGCCTGCCGCCATGGCGCCGAGATCGTCGAGCGCGACGACTGCATCGTCGTGCGCATACCCGCCAATCCAACCTACTACTGGGGCAATTGCCTGATCCTGCCGACCGCGCCACGGGACGCTGAGTTGGCGCATTGGCTGGCCCGCTTCGATGAAACGATCGCGAGCCGGCAACCCGAGTCGACTCACCTCGCGTTCGGTATCAACGCCGCCGCGTTGACCGACACCTTGCCTTCGTGGTGCGCTGCGGGCATCGACGAATTCGACGACACGGCGGTGCTGACGCTCGAAGCCGGCGCACTCGCGCCTCGGCCGACCGTGCGCGACATGCCGCGGCTGGCACTGCGCGCGCTTTCGCTGCCCGCGGAACTCGAACTCGCGGTACAGGCCCAGGTCGCCACACGCGACCACTCGTTCGAGCCAGGCGCCTACCGCACATATCGGCGCAAGGCCATGCTGCGCATGGCCGAGATGCAAGCCACGGGCAACGCCAACTGGTTCGGCGCGGTTGTGGACGGCGTGGTGGCCGCCGATTGCGGCCTGGTGCACGACGGCGTGATGGGTCGCTTCCAGCATGTCGAAACGCAAGCCGCGTGGCGCCGCCGCGGCCTGTGCCGCGCATTGATCCACCATGTCTGCGAGCACGCCTTCCACACCCTGGGCCTGCAACGCCTGGTGATGTGCGCCGACCCGCATGACGTGGCGATCGGCATCTACCGCTCGCTCGGCTTTGTGCAGGTCGAAAGCCACTGGGGCCTGCAACGCCGGCCGCGGCGTGATCGGCAATGATGGTCGCCGGCAAAGTGTGGGTCGCCGCACGATGACGACGCCGGTGGTGGCCACGCGCATGGTGCCCGGTTTGGTGTTGGCCACGCTGGGCGCGATCGCGTTCTCGGGCAAGGCCATCCTGGCCAAGCTGATGTACCGCCATGGCGTCGATGCGGTGCAGGTGATCTTCTGGCGCATGCTGCTGGCGCTGCCGCTGTTTCTGGCGCTGGCCTGGTGGGCCGGGCGCGGCAAGCCGGCGTTCACGGCGCGCGACTGGCGAGCGATCATCGGGCTGGGTTTTTGCGGCTA
>JANOKY010000664.1:0-2299 GCA_031419635.1 Burkholderiales bacterium
GTGTCGAAGCAAATGATGCGGCCGTTGCCGCGCGCCTCCAGCCCATCGGTGGCCCACTCGTGCATCTCGAAGCGCACCGTGGCCTCCGAGAAAAAGATGCGGCCGTCGTCGGTGATGTCCAGGTCGTCGGCCAGGCGCAGTCGGCTGTCGTCGTTGATCGACGAGTAGCTGCGGTTGGTTTCGTCGGTCACTTTCTCGACCTTGCGCTCGGGCGTCACGCGGTACAGGCCCATGCCGCCGATGCAGACGTAGAGGTTGTCGTCGCGGTCGAACGCCATGCCCAGAGGCGTGCCGCCGATGTGCGCGAAGATCTCCATGCGCTCGTAGTCAGGCGCGAAGAAACGGATGATGTCGCCGTGGCGTGAGCCGGCGTAGAGATTGTCGTGGCGGTCGAGGATCACATCCTCCGGGCCTTCGATGCGGCCCAGGCCGATGGGCGTGGCCGGCCGCAACCGGTCGTTCAGCGCCCAGGCGGTTCCGCAGTCGGGCGCGGTCGATGGCGCCGGCGGCATGCCGTGGTAGGTCGGGCTCACGTAGACCTTGCTGACGATGCGGTGGCGGTTCTTCAGCCAGCGGATGTCGATCACCGCGGCCAGCAGCAGGATCGCCGCGAGCACCATGCGGTTGTAGCCGCCCTGCAGCGACATCGAGGTCAGGCCGTTGATGATGAGCAGCACGATCAAGGTGCCGACCAACGCCTTCATCACCGAGCCCTTGCCGCCGCCCAGGCTGATGCCGCCGAGCACAGCGGCCGTCAGCACCGTCACTTCGAGGCCGACGCCGATGTCGCCGCCGGCGGTGGCCAGGCGCGACGCGAAGAAGATACCGCCCATCGCGGTGAGCACGCCGGTGGCCACGTAGCACATGGTCACGGTGCGGCGCACCGCGATGCCGGTGTTGTAGGCCGAGCGGCGCGAGCCGCCGATCGCCGTCACGTGCCAACCCGGGCGCAGCCGCGTCAGAAAGATGTGGCCGAAGATCGCGACGAGCGCATAGGCGTAGACGACGGTGGGCACGCCGAGCCAGTCGCCGCTGCCGATGAACTCCCAGGCCTTCGAGTCGGGCAGGCCGCCGGCGATTGCCGTCGAGTAGTCGGCCGTCAGCAGATCGTAGAGCGCACGGTAGATGATGAGCGTGATCAAGGTCGTCAGAAACGCGCGCAGGCGAAAGTAGCCGATCAGGATGCCGTTGACCGCGCCGAGCGCCGCGCCACACAGCAAGGTGGCGACTACCGCGGCGGCCACCGGCCACTTCAGCACATGCATCAGGTACAGCGCGCAGAAATTCGTCAGCGCGAACATCGAGCCGACCGACAGGTCGATGCCGCCGACGATCATCACGAGCGCCATGCCGAGCACGATGAAGCCGGTCTCGCCGGCCTGGCGTCCGGTGTCCGACAACGCCGTGCCCGACAGGAAGTTCGGGATCGCACGCGACAGCACAAACGCCACCAGCAGCAGCACGATGACCGGAATCGCCGTTTCCATCCAGCGCTTGGCCAGGATCTCGCCGAGCGCGTGGTCGGGCCAGTAGCGGTAGCGCCAGCGCGTCAGCGTGTCGGACCAGCGCTCCTCGACGCGCGCGTGCGGCGGCACCGCGGAGCCGGCACCGGCGGGCCGGGCTTGGGTCAGGGTCTCGTTCATCGGGCGTGCGTCTCCAGGGCAGTTCGCTTGCTCCCTCACCCCAGAAGGGAGAGGGAGCCTCGATGTCTCAGGCCTTGCCCAGCTTCCAGCACGTCCCTTCGGTCGAGGCGTTGGCTTTCGTGATCGGGATCAGCGTGGTGTAGATCGAGCCCTTCGCGGTGCCGGTCTTGCCCTTGTTCTGCAACAGCCACTTGATCGACGACGCCATGTTGCTGGCCTGGGTGGGTACGTCGTAGCTCAGGTCGAGATCGAACGCGCCCGACTTGACCTGGTCGCACGCACCTTTCTGCTCGCCGCCGCCGGACGTGGCGAGAAAAACCTTGCCGGTGAGGCCCGCTTCCTTGATGGCCGCGGCCGTGCCGATGTCCATGCCGTCCCAGAAGCCGACGATGCCGCACAGATCCGGGTTCTGCTTCAGCACCGTCTGCGTGATGCCCTTGGCCTTGGCCGCATCCCAGTCGGCGGCCTGGCTCGACACGACCTTGACCTCCGGGTGCTTGGCGAGCACGTTCTCGACGCCCTTGAGCGTGTAGGCGCTCGCCGCGGCCGAGAGCGCGCCCTGCACGATCGCGATCTTGTTCGACTTGCCCTTGCAGGCATCGACCACGGCGGTGGTGACCTTCTCGCCCACATCGACCCAATCGGCGCCGACGAAG
>JANOKY010000665.1:0-3442 GCA_031419635.1 Burkholderiales bacterium
TGCGCGTGCTGCTGGTGGAGGACGACCGCGAACTGCGCACCACGCTGCGCAATGCCTTGGCGGTCGAAGGCTACGAGGTGCTCACCGCAGCCAGCCTGTCCGAAGGCATGGCTTTGCTGGTGCATGCCGGTGGCCCGCTGCGCGGCATCGAAGACGCCGGCATCGACCTGGTGCTGCTCGACCTCGGCCTGCCCGACGGTGACGGCGAGTCGATGCTCGCCGTGCTCCGCCGCCGCCGTGCCCTGCCGGTGCTGGTGATCTCGGCGCGCCAGGCCGAGGGCCACAAAATCCGCCTGCTCGACGCGGGCGCCGACGATTACCTGGTGAAACCCTTCAGCGTCGGCGAGTTGCTGGCGCGCATGCGCGTGGCGCTGCGCCATCGCGGCACCACCGTGCAAGCTGCGCTGACGCAATACCGCCAGAGCGGGGTGCAAGTTGACCTCGCGGCCACGCGCGTGCTGCGCGACGGCCAGCCGTTGCACCTGACCCCCACTGAGTTCAAGCTGCTGGCCAGGCTGGTGCGTTCGGCCGGGCAGGTGGTCACGCACCGCCACCTGCTGGCCGATGTGTGGGGGGCGGAGTTCACCGCGCACACCCATTACCTGCGCCTGTACATGGCGCAGTTGCGCGCCAAGCTCGAAGCCGATCCCGCCGAGCCGCGCCTGCTGCTGACCGAGCCCGGTATCGGCTACCGGCTGGCCGAAGGTGAGGCCGAGGCCGAGGGCTGAGGCCCGCGTTGTGGTCAGGCTGCGACGCTTCGCGCAGCCCACCTTGGTCCCATATGTGTTCCTGATGCGCCGATGGGCATGCTCGGGGCCTGTTCCTTTTGCGTGTCATTGCCATGAGCCTCCCGCTGACCCAGGCCCTTGCGGCCGACGAGGCGCCCCGCGCGCCGGCCGACATCCGCCGCCAGGGCCTGGCCGCGCTGACGCTGGCCGCGCTCGGCGTGGTCTATGGCGACATCGGCACCAGCCCGCTGTACACCGTGAAAGAGGTTTTTTCGCCAGCCACCGGGGTGGCACTCAACGCGGCCAACCTGATCGGCGCGGTGTCGTGCATGTTCTGGGCCCTGATGCTGGTCGTCACGCTGAAGTACGTGACGTTGATCCTGCGCGCCGACAACCGCGGCGAAGGCGGTGGCCTGGCGTTGACCGCGCTGGCCGCGCATGCCGTCGCCGGCCGGCCGGTGCTGCGCAACGCGCTGCTCTTGCTCGGCGTGTTCGGCGCCACGCTGTTCTACGGCGACAGCGTGATCACGCCCGCCATCTCGGTGCTCGGTGCGATGGAAGGGCTGGAGATCGCCACGCCGGCGCTCAAGGCCTACGTGGTGCCGATTTCACTGGCGATCCTGTTCGGCCTGTTCCTGGTGCAGCGGCATGGCACGGCGGCGGTCGGCCGCGTCTTCGGCCCCGTCATCGCGCTGTGGTTCGTCACCTTGGCCGTCACCGGCGTGATCCAGATCGCCGAGCAGCCGGCGATCCTGGCCGCGCTCGATCCGCGCCAGGCGGCGGCCTTTCTCGCCGCGCGCGGCTGGCAGGTGTTTGCGGCCGTCGGCGCGATCGTGCTCACCATCACCGGCGCCGAGGCGCTGTACGCCGACATGGGCCACTTCGGCCGCCGCCCGATCCAGCTCGCGTGGACCGGCCTGGTGCTGCCGGCGCTGGCACTGAACTACATGGGCCAGGGTGCCTTGCTGATGGCCGACCCATCGGCGATCGAGAACCCGTTCTACAAGATGTTCCCGCTGGCCCTCATTTGGCCCGCGCTGGCGCTGGCCACGCTGGCCGCGATCATCGCCTCGCAGGCGGTGATTTCTGGCGCCTATTCGATGACGCGCCAGGCCATCCAGCTCGGCTTCCTGCCGCGCATGACGGTGCGCCACACCTCCGCCAACGAGGCCGGCCAGATCTACGTGCCGGCGGTCAACTGGGCCCTGCTGGCCGGCGTGATCGCCGCGGTGCTGTTCTTCGGCAGCTCGTCGGCGCTGGCGGGCGCCTATGGCATCGCCGTGACGCTGACGATGCTGATCACCACCGTGCTGACCTACTTCGTGGTCCGCGAAGGCTGGCGCCTGCCGGCGCCGCTGGCGATCGGCGCGACGCTGTTCTTCCTGGCGCTGGATGCGCTGCTGGTGGCCGGCTGTGTGGTCAAGTTTTTCGACGGCGGCTGGTTCCCGCTGGCCCTGGGTGCCTTGCTGTTCGTGGTCATGAGCACCTGGTACCGCGGCCGCGCGTTGATGCTCGACGCCATCCATAGCGATGGCATCGAGCTGCGCACCTTCATCGACGGCTTGCACACCGACTCGCTGACTCGCGCAAAGCGCGTGGCCGTTTACGCCGTGGCGGATGCGGGCACCGTGCCGCAGGCGCTATTGCACAACCTGAAGCACAACCAGGTCCTGCACGAACGCAATGTCATCGTCACCGTGCGCTTCCACGACGTGCCGTGGATCGCCGCGGACAATTGCGCCCAGACCGAATCGCTCGGCCGCGGCTTCTGGCGCGTGACGCTGAACTTCGGCTTCATGAACACGCCCGACGTGCCCAAGGCGCTCAAGCTGTGCGCCGCGCAGGGTCTGCCGATCCCGCCGTTCGAGACCAGCTATTTCCTCAGCCGCGAAACCATCGTGCCCACCGGCAGTGCCGGCCTGGCCGTCTGGCGCGAGCGCCTGTTTGCCGCCATGAGCCGCAATGCCGGCAGCGTCGCCGCCTACTTCAGGCTGCCCGACAACGCTGTCGTCGAGCTCGGCACGCGGGTGCAGATTTGAGCCTGGCGGTGCCGGCCCGGCGCGGCAGTCAGGGCTGGACGCAAGCCACTTCCTCGGTATCGAAGCGGCCCGGCATCACCACTTCGAGCATCTCGATGTCTTCGCTGTGCCCAAGCTCTCGGTGGCGGATCTGCGGCGGCTGGTACACGCAGGAGCCGGCTTCGAGGCGCACGACGCCCTGGCCTTCGTACTCGAACTCGATCCAGCCCTTGAGCACATAGACCAGTTGAAAACTGGTCTTGTGCAAATGCGGCTGGCTGGCGAACGCGGCACCCGCGGCGGCACGGATCACATGCGCATCGACGCGCCCGCCGGTGGCGTGCTCGATGCCCAGGTCGCGGTACTCGAAGAACGAACGCAGGCCGCGGGTGAAGCTGGCCTCTCGGGCATGGGTGACGATGAAGTCTCGGTCGGTCATGGCGGCTCCTCGGGTTTTCGATGCGGTGGCGTCAGACGCAGTGTGGCACCGGCGTCGGGTCGCCACCGACCGGCATGAACACGATCGTGCCGATGCCGGGGCTGGCGGCAATGATGCGGCAAGGCAGGGCGGGCATCGGCTATCGTCACGCCCCATGAGTCAGGTCCTGATCAACCAATACCTTGCCAAGCTCGACCGCATCAAGAAGATCGGCGGCAGCGATCGCGAAGGCAGCGTGCGCAAGGCCTTCGAGCGGC
>JANOKY010000666.1:0-2246 GCA_031419635.1 Burkholderiales bacterium
GGTGCAGAGGTCAAGAACGAATCAGGATGGGCGCGTCCGGATAGCCGCGCCAGCGGTGGCGACAGGGGTCGCAGCAAAGGCGGCAGCGACGGTGTCAGCAGTGGCGGAAGTCCCATGCGTCA
This sequence comes from Burkholderiales bacterium, assembly GCA_031419635.1. Taxonomy (GTDB): domain Bacteria; phylum Pseudomonadota; class Gammaproteobacteria; order Burkholderiales; family Burkholderiaceae_C; genus CADEEN01. The sequence continues at coordinate 123 of JANOKY010000666.1, forward strand.
GGCCACGCGGTATGGCGGCAGCGGCAAAAGACGCCCAGGGTTGAAGATGCCGTCGGGGTCGAAGGCGGTCTTCAGTTCACGCTGGATGCGGTCCAGCGGGGCCTTCAGTGGTGCAAAGGCACCCGCGCGCTTGTCCTGGCCCTTGAAGATCACCGCATGGCCGCCGGCTGCAGCAGCCACGTCGCGCAGCGTGGCTGCCGGCGCACTGGTGCACAGCCAGCGTTGCGAGCCGCCCCATTCCAGCAACTGCTCGCCCGACAGCTGCAGCGGCGGCGTGGTCGCCGGCACCGACAGCCGCCACAACGTGGCGCCGGCCTGCACGGCCTTGTTCGCGCCCAGGAAGAACTCGTCGCGGTGGTCGCGCAGGCCGCTCCAGAAGGTGCCCGCCAGCGGTTCTACGATGACCTCGCCGCCGATCTTCACGCGCGCCGACTGCACCGCCGCGGCCGCACCCGACAGGCGCAGCACGAGCATGCCGTCCCACCACGCGCTGGCGTTCAGCGGCAGGGGCTGGCCGCCCCATTCGTTGACGCGGCGAATGGCGCTGGCCTGCTCGGCCTCCAGGCGCAGCGTCAGCGTCGCCGGCGGTCGCGGCAGCACCTTCAGCGACACCTCGCAGATCACGCCCAGCTCGCCCAGCGAGCCGGCCAGCGCACGCGAGACGTCGTAGCCAGCCACGTTCTTCATCACCGTGCCGCCAAAGTGCAGCAGCTCGGCGCGGCCGCTGAGCAGCGTGGCGCCCAGCACGTAATCGCGCACGCCGCCCACCGACACGCGCGCCGGCCCGGCCAGGCCGGCCGCCACCATGCCGCCCACGGTGCTTTCAGAACCAAAGCGCGGCGGCTCGAAGGGCAGGCACTGGCCCTGCTCGGCGAGCACGGCTTCCAGCTCCAGCAGCGGCGTGCCGGCGCGCACCGTGACCACCAGCTCGCTCGGCTCGTAGCTGCTGATGCCACGCAACGCCCGCACGTCCAGTGCCTGCCCCTGCACCGCGCCGCCGTAGAACGACTTGGTGCTGCCGCCGGTGATGTTCAACGGCATCTTGCGCGCACGCGCGCCCTGCACCTGGTCGAGCAGCGACTGCAGCGTGACGTCGGCGTTCAAAACCGCTCCAGTTCAGCAAACGGCAACCAGCCGCGCTTGACGTGCATGCGGCCGTATTCGGCGCAGCGCTGCAGCGTGGGGATGACCTTGCCCGGGTTCAGCGTGCCCTGCGGGTCGAAGGCGCGCTTGAGCGCAAACATCTGCTCGCGCTCTTCGCTGCTGAACTGCACGCACATGCTGCTGAGCTTTTCGACACCCACGCCGTGTTCACCGGTTACGGTGCCGCCCATGGCGACGCTGGTTTCCAGAATGTCGGCACCGAAGAGTTCGCAGCGGTGCATCTGGTCGGCATCGTTGGCGTCGAACAGGATCAAGGGGTGCAGGTTGCCGTCGCCGGCGTGAAAGACGTTGCAGCACCTGAGGCCGTACTTCACTTCCATGTCGGCGATGGCCAGCAGGATGTCGGCCAGCCGCTTGCGCGGGATGGTGCTGTCCATGCACATGTAATCGGGGCTGATGCGGCCGCTGGCCGGAAAGGCGTTTTTGCGCCCGCTCCAGAACTTCAGCCGTTGCGCTTCGTCCTTGCTGACTTCCATGCGCGTGGCGCCGGCGCCCGACAACACGTCGAGCATACGGCCGATTTCCTCGGCCACTTCTTCCGGCGTGCCGTCGCTTTCGCAGAGCAGGATCGCGACCGCGTCGAGGTCGTAGCCGGCGTGCACATAGTCTTCGACGGCGGCCGTCATCGGCTTGTCCATCATCTCCAGCCCGGCCGGGATGATGCCGGCGGCGATCACGTTGGCAACCGCGTCGCCGGCTTTGCGGATGTCGTCGAAGCTGGCCATGATGCAGCGCGCCAGCAGCGGCTTGGGGATCAGCTTGACGGTGACTTCGAGCGTCACCGCCAGCATGCCTTCGCTGCCGACCAGCACGGCCATGAGGTCGAGGCCGGCGCAGTCGAGCGCCTCGGAACCGAACACGACCGCCTCGCCTTCGACCGTGAAGCCGCGCACGCGCAGGACGTTGTGCAGGGTCAGGCCGTACTTCAGGCAGTGCACGCCGCCCGAGTTCTCGGCCACG
>JANOKY010000667.1:0-18078 GCA_031419635.1 Burkholderiales bacterium
CCGGCCAACGCCTGCTCAACCTGCACCAGTTGCTCGATCTGGGCCAGGAACCACGGGTCGATCGCGGTCTCCTCATACACTTCGGCCAGCGTCATGCCGATGCGAAACGCGTCGCCGACAAAAAGGATGCGCTCCGGGCCGGCTTCGCCGATCTCCTGCACGATCTCGTCGCGGTCGCTTTCCTTGCAGCTCGTGCGCTCGGTCAGGCCGTCGATGCCGGTCTCCAGGCCGCGCAAGGCCTTCTGCAAGCTTTCCTGGAAGGTGCGGCCGATGGCCATCACCTCGCCGACGGATTTCATCTGCGTCGTCAGCCGTGCATCGGCCGCCGGGAACTTCTCGAACGCGAAGCGCGGGATCTTGGTGACGACGTAATCGATGCTCGGCTCGAAGCTGGCCGGCGTGGCGCCACCGGTGATGTCGTTGCGCAATTCGTCGAGCGTGTAGCCCACGGCCAGCTTGGCGGCGACCTTGGCGATCGGAAAGCCGGTCGCCTTGGAGGCCAGCGCCGACGAGCGCGAGACGCGCGGGTTCATCTCGATCACGACCATGCGCCCGTCTTTCGGGTTGATCGAAAACTGCACGTTCGAGCCGCCAGTGTCGACGCCGATCTCGCGCAGGATGGCGATGCTGGCGTTGCGCAGCAACTGGTATTCCTTGTCGGTCAGCGTCTGTGCCGGGGCCACGGTGATCGAGTCGCCGGTATGGATGCCCATCGGGTCGAGGTTCTCGATCGCGCAGACGATGATGCAGTTGTCGCAACGGTCGCGCACAACCTCCATCTCATACTCTTTCCAGCCGATCAGCGATTCCTCGATCAGCAGTTCCTTGCTAGGCGACAGGTCCAGCCCGCGCTTGCAGATTTCCTCGAACTCCTCGGGGTGGTAGGCGATGCCGCCGCCGGTGCCGCCCAGGGTGAAACTGGGGCGGATGACCATCGGGAAACCGGTTCCGCCGATCTCGAGCGCGATGCGCTTTTGCACGGCCAGCGCTTCCTCCATCGAGTGCGCGATGCCGCTGCGGGCCGAGGCCAGGCCGATGCCCGTCATCGCGTCCTTGAACTTCAGCCGGTCTTCGGCCTTCTCGATCGCGTGTTCGTTGGCCCCGATCATCTCGACGCCATACTTGGCCAGCACGCCATGCTTGTGCAGGTCCAGCGCGCAGTTCAGCGCGGTCTGGCCGCCCATGGTCGGCAGCACTGCATCGGGCCGCTCCTTGGCGATGATCTTCTCGACCACCTGCCAGGTGATGGGCTCGATGTAGGTGGCGTCGGCCATGCCCGGGTCGGTCATGATCGTGGCCGGGTTGCTGTTGACCAGGATGACGCGGTAGCCCTCCTCGCGCAGCGCCTTGCAGGCCTGGGCGCCGGAGTAGTCGAACTCGCAGGCCTGGCCGATCACGATCGGGCCCGCGCCGATGATCAGGATGCTTTTCAGATCGGTGCGCTTGGGCATCTCAATGTTTCTCCATCAGCCCAATGAACCGGTCAAACAGGTAGGCAATGTCATGCGGCCCGGGCGACGCCTCGGGGTGGCCCTGGAAGCAGAACGCGGGTTGGTCGGTGCGCGCCAGGCCTTGCAGCGTGCCGTCGAACAGACTCACATGCGTGGGCCGCAGGTTCGCCGGCAGGGATTTTTCATCGACTGCGAAGCCGTGGTTCTGGCTGGTGATGCTGACGCGGCCGTTGTCGAGATCCTTGACCGGGTGATTCGCGCCGTGGTGGCCGAACTTCATCTTGAAGGTCTTGGCGCCCGAAGCCAGGGCCAGGATCTGGTGGCCCAGGCAGATGCCGAAGGTCGGGACGCCGCGCTCGATCAGCGTGCGCGTCGCGGCGATCGCGTAGTCGCAAGGCTCGGGGTCACCGGGGCCGTTGCTGAGGAAGATGCCGTCGGGCTCGAGTGCCAGCACCTCGGCGGCGGGTGTCTGCGCCGGCACCACGGTGATGCGGCAGCCGCGGCTGGCCAGCATGCGCAGGATGTTGCGCTTGACGCCGAAGTCATAGGCCACGACATGAAAGCGCGGCGCGCGCTGCGCGCCGTAGCCGGTTCCGAGCGACCACTCCGTTTCGCTCCAGGCATAGGGCTCGCGAGCCGACACCAGCTTGGCCAGGTCCAGCCCGGCCATGCTCGGCGCAGCGCGCGCAATGGCAATCGCTTCATTGACCTGCGCCGCACCGACCGGCGTGCCCACCGGGAAAGCCACGATGCAGCCGTTCTGCGCACCCTGGCTGCGCAGCCGCCGGGTCAGTTTGCGCGTGTCGATGTCGGCGATCGCCACCGTGCCCTCGCGGGCCAGGTAATTTGCCAGCGTCAACGTGCTGCGGAAGTTCGAGGCCAGCAGCGCCAGATCCTTGATCACCAGGCCGGCGGCAAACACCTTCGAGGCCTCGACGTCTTCGGCATTGATGCCGTAGCTGCCGATGTGCGGGTAGGTCAGCGTGACGATCTGGCGGCAATAGCTCGGGTCGGTGAGGATCTCCTGGTAGCCACTGAGAGCGGTGTTGAAGACGACTTCACCGGCCGTCTGACCGGGAGTGCCGATCGACGTGCCGTGAAACACCGTGCCGTCTGCGAGTGCGAGGACGGCGGGAGGCAAGACAGGCAGCAAGACAGGCTCCGGAGCGAGTTGCCCGGCAGGGTGCAGGCAAACCGTCGAATTATAGAGGCGGCACGCTTCGCGCCCTGGGGGCGCACCACCGCCCCGACCTCAGAGACCCAGCGCGGCGATCCCTGCGCGCGCAATCTGCGCGTCGTCGCTGGCCTTGACGCCGCTGACCCCCACCGCGCCGACACAATGCCCCTGCACCATCACCGGCACGCCGCCTTCGAGCATGCCTTCCAGCCCCGGCGCGCTGAGGAACGCGGCGCGCGGGCCGTTGATCATCTCTTCGTAGATGCGGCTGTCTCGCCGTCCCAGGGCCGCGGTGCGGGCCTTGGCCGGGGCGATCTGGGCCGAGATCGGCGCGGCACCGTCCAGACGCTGCAACCACAGCAAGTGTCCGCCGTCGTCGACGATGGCGATCGCCACCGCCCACTGGTTCTGCCGCGCCTCGGCCTCGGCAGCGGCGGCGATGCGGCGGGCGTCATCGACGCCGAGGAAGGGTTTGCTGTTCAGCGTCATTGGTCGATCCGTGACAGGGTTGATTTCCAAGTGCCAGGGTGGGGAACTAGAATCCGCCGCGCGGGTCACAATCCGCATCATTCACATCACTGGAGGTCTGTGACGATGAACGAACAACTGCAACCCGGCTACATCGGCCAAGCCGGTTCTGGCGCGCTGGTCGAACAGCGCAACCGCGTCCTGCGCAACACCTACTGGCTGCTGGCATTGTCGCTGGTTCCCACCGTGCTCGGTGCCTGGGTCGGGGTGACCACCGGGGTGATGGCCAAGATGGGCATGGGCATCAGCACCCTCATCTTCTTTGTCGGCGCCTTCGGCCTGATCTTCGCGATCGAGAAGTTCAAGAACTCGAGCACCGGCGTGGTGCTGCTGCTGGGCTTTACCTTCTTCATGGGCCTGATGCTGTCGCGCCTGCTGGCGGCGATCCTCGGCTTCAGCAACGGCTCGACGCTGATCATGACCGCCTTCGGCGGCACTGCGGCGGTGTTCTTCGCCATGGCCAGCCTGGCCAGCGTGATCAAGCGCGACCTGTCGAACATGGGCAAGTTCCTGTTCGTCGGCGCAATCATGTTGCTGCTGGCCGGGGTGATCAACATTTTCGTGCAGTCGAGCGCCTTGATGATCACCGTGGCAGTGATCGCCATCGGCCTGTTCTCGGCCTTCATGCTCTATGACTTGAAGCGCGTGATCGACGGCGGCGAAACCAACTACATCAGCGCGACGCTGGCGATTTACCTGGACATCTACAACGTGTTCCAGAGCTTGTTGGCGCTGCTGGGAATATTCGGCGGGAACCGCGACTGAAAGTCGCGTCAAACGACAGCGGGGCCCTTCGGGGCCCCTTCTCTTTTGGAGGCTATTCGTTGCGGTCGAAGACTGCGATGCTCTCAACGTGCGCCGTGTGCGGAAACATGTCCACCGCCCCGGCTGCCGTGCAGCGGTAGCCGGCCTGGTGTACCAGCAGGCCGGCGTCGCGGGCCAGGGTGGCCGGGTTGCAACTGACGTAGACGATGCGTGTCGGCGGCACCCACCCCGGCGCGAGTGCCGGCTCGGCGTGCAGCTCGACCAGCGCCTTGATCAAGGCGAAGGCCCCTTCGCGCGGCGGGTCGACCAGCCACTTTTGCGCTGACCCGTCGGCGGCCAGTTGGGTGGCGCTCAGCTCGAACAGGTTGCGGGCCTCGAAGCGGGTGTTGGCCTGCAGGCCATTGCGCTCGGCATTCGCCGTGGCGCGCTGCACCAGCACTTCGCTGCCCTCGATGCCGAGCACCTCGCGCGCCTGTGTCGCCAGCGGCAGCGTGAAGTTGCCCAGGCCGCAAAACCAATCGATCACTCGCTCGCTCGGTTGCACCTCGAGCAGACGCAACGCGCGCCCGACCAGCACGCGGTTGATGTGCGGGTTGACCTGGGTGAAGTCGGTCGGCTTGAACGGCATCGTGATGCCGAAGGCAGGCAATGCATAGGCCAGTTCGTCGTCGCCCTCGTCCAGGCGCTGAATCGTGTCCGGCCCTTTGGCTTGCAGCCACCACTGCACGCCATGCTCGGCAGCAAAGGCGCGCAGGCGTTGCAGGTCCGCGTCGGTCAACGGCTCGAGGTGGCGCAGCACCAGGGCCAGCACGAGATCGCCGACGGCAACCTCGATTTGCGGCAAGCGGTCGCGCGCGTCCATCGCCATCACCAGCGCGCGCAGCGGCAGCAGCAGCGCGTTCACGCGCGGCGCCAGCACCGCGCAGCTCTGCATGTCGGCGATGAAGCTCGACTTGCGCTCGTGAAAGCCGACCAGCACGCAGCCCTTCTTCACCACATGGCGCACCGACAACCGCGCCCGATCGCGGTAGCCCCAGGCCGGGCCCTCGATCGGCCGCAGCACCAGCTCGGGCCGCACCTTGCCCAGGTGCCACAGGCTGTCTTCGAGCGCGCGCTGCTTGACGGCCACCTGCGCGGCCGGATGCAGGTGCTGCATCTTGCAGCCACCGCAGGCGCCGGCATGCAGGCCGAAATGCGGGCAGGCCGGGCGTACGCGTTGCGAACTCTCGCGCGCCAGTGCGGTCAGCGTGGCCTGCTCCCATTGGTTCTTGCGCCGGTTCACCCGCACCTGCACCGTTTCGCCGGGCAGCGCGCCTTCGATGAACACCACCTTGCCTTCGCTGTCATGGGCCACGCCCTGGGCTTCGAGGTCGAGCGACGCGACCTTCAACCACTCGTTGTCTGCTGTCATGGGCCCGGATTATCCGGGGCGGTGCCGAGTCAGAAAACGGAGTCGCGATCGACGCCGTGGCGCGCCATGTGGCGCTTCAATTTCAACAGTGCTTCCTGCTGGATCTGGCGGATGCGCTCGCGCGTCAGGCCCATGCGTTCGGCCAGAACCTCGAGCGTTTCCGGCTCGTGGTCGTGCAGGCCGAAGCGGCCGGTCAACACTTCGCGCTCGCGGTGGTTGAGTGCCGAGAGTTCGCTCTCGAGCAGCGACTCGACTTCGCGGTGCAGCGTCTGGCCCAGCGGGTCAACGGCCGCGTCGTCGGCCACCGCGTCGAGCAGCGACTCGCCCGCCGGTTCACCTTCGCGCGCGGCGTCGCGCGGCGCATCGAGTGAAGCCGGCGCCTCGGCGAAGCGCAGCAGCTCGGCGACTTCGTCGCGCGGCCGGCCGATCATCGCGGCGATCTGCTCGGCCGTCACCGGCCGGTCATCCCGCGCGGTGCCCTGGCTGCGCGCGCCTTCGAGCGCGCGCCGCGCCTTGAGCACCTGGTTGAGCTCGCGCACCACATGCACCGGCAGCCGCACCAGGCGGGCCTGGTGCATGATCGATCGCTCGATGCCCTGGCGAATCCACCACGACGCGTAGGTAGAAAAACGAAAGCCGCGCTCGGGCTCGAATTTCGCGGTCGCGTGCATCAGGCCGAGGTTGCCTTCCTCGATCAGGTCGGACATCGGCAGGCCGCGGCCGAGGTAGTTCTTGGCGATGCTGACCACCAGCCGCAGGTTGTGCTCGATCATCTGCTGGCGCGCCGCGAAGTCGCCGCCACGCGCGCGCTGCGCGGTGGCGAACTCCTGCTCGGGCGTGAACAGCGGCGCGCGTCGGATCTCGCGCAGGTAGATCTGCAGGGTGTTGGAGGCGTCGGCGTCGCCCGCAGCAATCTCCGCAGGCGCGGTCACGGCGTCATCCACATTGGTTGGCACGGCGCCGATGTCGGCGCCGTTGGACAAGCCGGTTGGCTGCGCTGAGCTTCGCGACATGCCCGGCCCTGTCTTTTGCTAGCGCGGCGGCAACAGCCGCGCCGGGTCGATCGGCTTGCCGAGCTTGCGGATCTCGAAGTGCAGTTGCACCCGCTCGGCATCGCTCGAACCCATCTCGGCGATCTTCTGGCCGCGGCGCACGACCTGGTCTTCCTTGACCAGCAGGGTCTGGTTGTGCGCGTAGGCGGTGAGGTAGGTGTTGTTGTGCTTGACGATCACCAGGTTGCCGTAGCCGCGCACCCCCGAACCGACATAGATCACGCGGCCGTCACCGGCGGCGAACACCGGGTCACCGGCCTTGCCAGTGAAAACCAGGCCCTTGCTGCGGGCCTCGTCGAACGGCAGCGCCACGCTGCCCGCGGCCGGCCACGCCCAGGCGACTTCTTCGTCGCGGGCCACGGCCGCTGCCGACACCGGGGCGGTCGCAGCAGCCACCGGCACCGTGGCGGCAACCGGCGCAGGGACCGCTGCCGCAGACGTCGCGCCGGCCACTGGCGCAGCGGCGCCGCTGTCGAGCGGGCGCGCTTCGACCTTGGTCGGCGGCACCGCGCGCGCCGTGGTCGCAGTCACATCGGCGCCGGGTGCGGCCACGCGCAACACCTGCCCGACCTCGAGCAGGTTCGGGTTGTCGATGTTGTTCCAGCGTGCAACGTCACGCCAGTTCTGGCCGCTCTCCAGGCCCACGCGGATCAGCGTGTCGCCGGGCTTGACGGTGTAGTAGCCGGGCTTGCCGGCGTTCTCGGCGCCGGGCAGCGGCTTGGCCGTTTCGAAGGCCACGGGCGCGCCAACCACCGCAGCGCCGACGCGCGCATTGCGGTCTTCGACCGGGGCCTTGTGCAGCGGTGCAGCACAGGCCCCGAGCAGCGCGGCCACAGCCAGTACCAATGTGCTTGAGCCAATGCGCATGTGGGCGGTATCAGTGCAGGGCTTGATCATCATGCGGTGCCCGATCTTAACGGCACGAAGTGCACGGCTTCATGGCTTTGCCGTGACCAACCGTGAACGCTGCGGTCGACCACCAGCAACACCTGGCCGCTGTGCACGTCGTTGCGCGTGGGCGCGATCAGCCGGCCGCCGATGGCCATTTGCTCGAGCCAGGCGGGCGGCACATCGTCGCCGCCGGCAGCGCAGATGATGGCGTCATAGGGAGCGTTGGGTGCATGGCCCAGGCGGCCATCGCCATAGACCAGGCGCAGGTTGTCGCGGCGCAACGGCGCCAGGTTGTCGCGCGCACGCTCGAACAGCGGGCGCAGGCGCTCGACCGAAATCACCTGCCGCGCCAGCAGGGACAGCAATGCCGCTTGGTAGCCGCAACCGGTGCCGATCTCGAGCACGCGGCCGAGCGAGCCGCTGCCTGCCGGATCGCGGCCCTCGAACAGCAAGGCCAGCATGCGGGCGACGACCGACGGCTTGGAGATCGTCTGCCCCAGGCCGATCGGCAGCGAGGTGTCTTCGTAGGCTTGCGCGGCCAGCGCGGTGTCGACGAACTGGTGCCGCGGCACGCTGGCCAGCGCAGCCAGCACCGGCTCGCAGCGCGCACCCTCGGCACGCAGACGCTGCACCATGCGCGCGCGCACCGCCTGCGAATCCAGGCCCAGGCCGAGCGGCGCCTGCTCGCGCGCTGCATTCTTGGCGGCGTCGCTGGCGGGCTTGTTGGGCTTGCGCGACGCCGCCTTGGCGCTCGGTACCGCGCCGCCGACGCGGTCGAGCGCGAGCGGGAATCGGCGCACGCGCACGTTCACTGCCTGGCCGGCAGACTCAGGGCCTGGCGCCAACTGCCCAGGGACGCATGGTCGGTGAGGTCGACTTGCAGCGGCGTGATCGAGACGCAGCCGTTCGCGGTGGCATGGAAATCGGTGCCCTCGCCGGCCTCGCGCGCATCGCCCGCGGGCCCGATCCAGTAGATGGTTTCGCCGCGCGGGCTGGTCTGTTGGATCACCGGCTCGCTGGCATGGCGCCGCCCGAGCCGGGTGATCAGTCGCGGCAACTTCAATGCATCGGCGCGGTTCGGGATGTTGACGTTGAGCAGCCACGGCGACTGCGTGCGCGGCTGGGCCAGCACCTGCTCGACCACCGCACGCGCCACCTGCGCCGCGGCTTCGAGTTGGCCCCAGCCCTTCTCGACTTGCGAAAATGCGATCGACGGGATGCCGAACAAGAAGCCCTCCATCGCCGCGGCCACGGTGCCCGAGTACAGCGTGTCGTCACCCATGTTGGCGCCGTTGTTGATGCCCGACAGCACCAGGTCGGGCCGCTCGGGCAGCAGGCCGGTGAGGGCCACATGCACACTGTCGGACGGCGTGCCGGTGATGTAGCGAAAGCCGTTGCTCGCACGGTGCACGCTCAGCGGCCGGCTCAGCGTCAGCGCGTTCGAGGTGCCGCTGGCGTTTTGCTCTGGCGCGATCACATCGATCTCGCCCAGCCCTTGCATGGCTTGCACCAAGGCCGCGAGGCCAGGGGCAAGGTAACCGTCGTCATTGGCAATCAGGATGCGCATGCGGCCATTGTAGGCAGCGGCCCATGTCTATCATCCGCAACCCACGAATCCCTGGAGCGATGCGATGCAGGCTTGGCTGTGCGACAACCCGATCGGCGTCGATGCGCTGCGCTGGACCGAACTGCCCACGCCCGAGCCAGCGGCCGGCCAGGTGCGCATCGCGATCCATGCCGCGAGCCTGAACTTCCCTGACCTGCTGACGGTGCAGAACAAGTACCAGGTCAAGCCGCCGCTGCCGTTCGTGCCGGGCAGCGAGTTCTCGGGCGTGGTCGAAGCCGTTGGCGAGGGCGTGCGCCATCTCAAGATCGGCGACCGTGTAGCCACCATCGGCGTGTCCGGCGGCTTTGCCAGCCACGCCTGTGTCGATGCCGCTGCGGTGATGCTGCTGCCGCCCGGCTTCGGGCTCGATGACGCGGCGGCCTTGGCCTTCACCTACGGCACCTCGCACCATGCGCTGATCGATCGCGCGGCATTGCGCACCGGCGAGACCGTACTTGTGCTCGGCGCGGCCGGCGGCGTCGGCAGCGCGGCGGTGCAGATCGCCAAGGCGGCTGGCGCGCGTGTGATCGCGGCGGCGTCGAGCGACGAAAAAGGCGCGTTCTGCCGCGGGCTCGGTGCCGACGTGATCGTCAACACCAGCCGCGACAACCTGCGCGATGCACTCAAGGCCGCCACCGACGGCAAGGGCCCGGATGTCGTCTATGACCCGGTTGGCGGCGAGCTGGCCGAGGCTGCGTTCCGTTCGATCGCCTGGCGCGGCCGCTACCTCGTGATCGGCTTTGCCGCCGGCCCGATCCCGGCGCTGCCGTGGAACCTGCCGCTGCTCAAGGGCGCGTCGGTGGTCGGTGTCTTCTGGGGCGACTTCGTGCGCCGCGAGCCCAAGGCCTTTCGTCAGGGCATGGCCGAGCTGTTCGCGTGGTATGCGCAAGGCAAGGTCAAGCCAGCGATTGACAGCCGCCTGCCGATGAGCGCGCTGCCCGAGGCCTATGCGCGCATGGGCTCGCGCCAGGTGCGCGGCAAGCTGCTGATGGTCAACTGACGCGGGCCCTGCGCCCCGCCTCGATGCGCTAGGATGCGCCGAGCTTTTGCCGACGCCGCCCGTCGCCAAGCGCTGGGGAGATAACAATGGCCGTCAAGGTTCTGATCCTGGAAGACAACCCGGTGGCGCGCGGCTTCCTCTGCCGTGTGGTGCGCGAGAGTTTCAGCGACACCATCACGATCACCGAAGCCGGTGACCTGGAAAGCGCACGCAAGCAGATCAGCCTGGCCGGTGGCGGCAGCGGCATGCACGGCGTGGACCCGTTCAAGCTGATCCTGGTCGACCTCGAACTGCCCGACGGCAACGGCATGGATCTGCTGGCCGAATTGACGCATTACCCGGCCACCAAGATCGTCACCACGCTGTACTCCGACGACGACCATTTGTTCCCGGCGCTGCAACGCGGCGCCGATGGCTACCTGCTCAAGGAAGACCGCTTCGAGGTGCTGGTCGAAGAGCTGCAGAAGATCGTGCGCGGCCAGCCGCCGCTGTCGCCGGCCATTGCGCGCCGGCTGCTGACGCACTTTCGCCACGGCAATGAAGGCGACGGCGGCGCCTCGGGTGCCGGTTTCACCACGACCGGCGGCTTCACCACCAGCAAGCCGATTCCGCTGATGGAAAAACCACTCGACCACGAACGCCTGACGCCGCGCGAGAGCGAGGTGCTGACCTACCTGAGCAAAGGCTTCACGATCAAGGAGATCGCCAACCTGATGGGCATCAAGTGGTTCACCGTCAACGACCACATCAAGTCGATCTACAAGAAGCTCAACGTCTCCAGCCGCGCCGAAGCGGCCGTGCTGGCCAGCAAGCAAGGGCTGGTGTGACGCTGTAGCGCCGCCGCACGGCGCGTGCCCGAGACATGGCTGCCCTTCCCCCCAGCGCCGACTTCCAGAACACCGCGAGCGAGCGTGCCGGCCCGCCTTCCGCGTTCGACGAGCGCGCCTGGGATCGCAGCCTGGGCAAGCGCCTGCACAGTGCGCGCTGGATCGGCTGGCGCCTGCGCGCGCTGGTGGCCGCGGCGCTGATCGGCTGCCTGGCGGTGTTCCTGCTGATCCGCCTGCTGGCCGCGGTGCCGTCGCTGCCGGTGCAGTTGACCGGCAACGACAGCGGCGTGCTGCTGCTGACCAACGCCGCCGGCACACCACGCGCGGTGCGCGGCCTGCAGGGTGCCGATGGCCGCGTCACCGTGCTCGACTCCTTGCTGTTGCAGCGCTCGGCACGCTGGCTGGTGAGCGATGACGTGCGCGCCAGCCACGCCCTGCAACACGATGCCCTGGCCGAGGCGCTGGCCGGCGGCTCGCTGCAATTGCTGCTCGACGATGGCCAGACCACGCGCTTGCAGGCGCGTGCGCATGGCGCCGCCGGCCTGGGCGCGATGTTCTGGCTGGCCACCACGCTGGCACTGCTGCTGTACCTGGTGACGATGGTGGTGCTGCTGGTGCGTCCCGAAGTGCGCAATGCCCTGTATGCCGTGGTGGCCCTGGCGCAGGTCGGCAACCTGCTGTTCCTGGCCGCTGAATCGATCCCGGAGCTGGGCCTGCCGCCGGGCTTCATGCGCTGGGATCATGACCTGCGCGTGGCCTTCGATCTGCTCACCGCCGCGGCACTGGTGCACGCCACCGCCATCCATCCGCGCCACTTGCCGGGCGCCCGCACGCGCGCGCTGGCGGTGTGGCTGGCGGTTGCCGCGTTGGCCGCGGCGGTGATGGGCCACGCACTGAGTCACGGCTGGTGGTGGGCGCAAGGGACGATGCTCGGATGCGGCGCGCTGGCCGTGCTCCAGCTTGCTTGGATGCAACGCGCGCAACCGCATCCGCTGACAGCGGTGCTGTTGCGCTTTTGCGCATTGATGCTCGGCACCCTGCTGCTGTTGACGCTGTCGATGGCCGCCGTCGGCCCACAGAGTGGCGGCCAGGGCCAGGCGGTGGCGATCGGGGCCACGGTGTGGGTGGTGTTCATCGCCTCGATGCTGCTGATGCTGCCGTTCCTGGCCCGCACCCAGCAATTGATGCGCGAGTTCTCGCTGCTGGCCGGCGTCAGCACGGTGGCCACCTCGCTCGACCTGCTGTTCGTGGCCGTGTTCTCGCTCGGCAACTTCGCCTCGCTGACACTGGCCCTGTTCATTTCACTCGGCATCTACGCCGGCCTGCGCCAGTGGCTGCTGAATCAGATGATGGCGCGCGAGCGCCTGACCACTGAGCGCATGTTCGAGCACCTCTACCGCATGGCCCGCGAAGTGCAGGCCAAACCGCAAAGCGTCGGCGAGCAGCTCACGCGGCTGCTGCGCGAGATGTTCGAGCCGCTCGACGTGCGACAGGTGGCGCGGCACAGCAGCCGCGCCCGCGTCGTCGCCGATGGCGCCAGCCTGCTGGTGCCGGTGCCGCAATTGACCGAGTCCGCCCAGCCCAGCGTCATCGCGCTCGGATTCGCCCAGCGTGGACAGCGCATGTTCACCGCCGACGATGCCCGCCTGGCCGACCGCGTGGTCGATCAACTCACGCGTGCCGTGGCCTTCGACCAGGCGGTCGAGCGCGGCCGCAGCGAAGAGCGCGTGCGCATTGCACAAGACCTGCACGACGACATCGGCGCACGACTGTTGACCCTGATGTATCAGGCGCCGACGCGCGAGATGGAAGACTACCTGCGCCACACCCTGAAGGATCTGAAGACGCTCACGCGCGGCCTGGCCGCCAGCAACCACCGGCTGTCGCACGCGGTGGCCGAGTGGAAGGCCGACATCACCCAACGCCTGGCGGCGGCCGGCTGCGAGTTCAGTTGGGCCTTCACCTACGACCGCGATTTCGAACTCAGCATCGTGCAATGGTCGGCGCTGACGCGGGTGCTGCGCGAGCTGGTCAGCAACACCATCGCCCATGCCCAGGCCACCCATGTCGAAATCGACGCCAGCCTCGACCGCGGCCTGTTGACGCTGTCGGTCAGCGACAACGGTGCCGGCCGCAACCCCGAGGCCTGGTCGCACGGCCTGGGCCTGGGCGGCGTGCGCAAGCGCGTCAAGCAGCTCGGCGGCAGCGTGCAATGGCGCGAGAACGTGCCTCGCGGCATCGCCTGCCGCGTTGTGATTGCGAGCCTGGGCAAAGCCAGCAGTTGAACGCATACGAACAAAGGGCCAGCCGGATGCCGGCTGGCCCTGAATTCAATCTCTGGTCGGGGCGACAGGATTCGAACCTGCGACCCCTTGTCCCCCAGACAAGTGCGCTACCAAGCTGCGCTACGCCCCGACTGTTGCGAAAGAGTATAGCCGCTGCCCTCGCGCGGCTCAGGTGGCCAGCAGGCTGCGGATGGCCAACAGTTCGCCGCGGATGTCGCCGGGCGACAGCACGGCAACATCGGGCAGTGGCATGGATGGCGACGCCGAGGTGGTGGCGGCTGCGTCGACCAGTTCAGCCCCGTCGTGCGGCTCGTCGTCGTCATCGATCAGCACCTCTCGCGGCACCTGGCTGCTGTCGGCCAGGCGGTTGCGCGCACCGCTGATGGTGAAGCCCTGCTCGTAGAGCAGGTCGCGGATGCGGCGGATCAGCAGCACTTCGTGGTGCTGGTAATAGCGGCGGTTGCCGCGCCGCTTCATCGGCTTGAGCTGGGTGAACTCCTGTTCCCAATAGCGCAGCACGTACGGCTTGACGCCGCACAAATCGCTCACCTCACCGATGGTGAAGTAGCGTTTGGCGGGAATCGCCGGGAGCGCTTTCTCCATTGAAATCAACGGCTTTCATTGGGAAAGCTGAGACTTTACTCGAACTCTCCGTCGGCCGCGATGTCGCCCTGCACCAGGCCCTTCAATTTGTGGCTGGCGTGAAAAGTGACCACGTTGCGGGCCTTGATCGGGATCGCTTCGCCGGTGCGCGGGTTGCGCCCCGGCCGCGGCGCCGTGCGCCGGATATTGAAGTTGCCGAAGCCCGACAGCTTGATGTCGTCGCCCGACACCAGCGCGGCATGGACGATGTCGAAGAAGGCCTCGACCATGTCCTTCGATTCGCGCTTGTTCAGGCCCAGGCGCTCGAACAGCAGCTCGGCCAGCTCGGCCTTGGTCAGCGTCGGCGTCTCCAACGTCGGCAACAGCACGCGATCGGCGTCGTTGGGGACTGGGGGCGGTGGGGTGGTGCTCATCGATGCCGCCTTCATGCGCGCAAGCGCGCACCGAGTTGCGATTGCAGGCGCGCCAGCGTGGCGCTAATCGCGGCCTCGATGCGCTCTTCGGTCAAGGTGGTTTCGTCGTCGCGCAGTTCCAGGCGCACGGCCAGGCTGCGTTCGTCGTTGCCGATGCCGGCCGCGGCCGTCTTGGGCTTGTACAGATCGAACAACTGGGCTGAGCGCATCAGGCCCGAGGCATCGGCCAGCGCTGCGGCGATCAGGGCGTCATGGCTGACATGGTCCGGCAGCACCAGGGCCAGATCGCGGATCGCCGATTGTTGTTTGGGCAGGGCCACCGCCACCGGCACGCTGCGCCGTTGCAGCGCTGCGAGTTCGATCTCGAACAGCAGCGGCGCCTGCGGCAAGTCATACGCCTGGCGCCAGCGCGGGTGCAACTCGCCGCACCAGCCGATCGCCTGGCCGTCGACCTCGATGCGGGCACTGCGGCCCGGGTGCAGCGCCGGGTGTTCGGCAGCGACGAAACGAGCCGTCTGCGGCGCCAGCAGGGCCTGAACATCGCCCTTGATGTCGAAGAAATCGATACCGCGCTCAGGTGCGCCCCATTGCACCGCGTCTGCCGGCCCGAAGGCCAGCCCGGCCACGCGCATCGGCTGATCTATGCCGGCCACGCTGAGGGCGCCCTGCGGCACACTGGCATCGCGGCGAAAGACACGGCCGACCTCGAACACCCGCACTCGGGCGGCGCGCCGCGCGAGGTTGTAGCGCAGCACCGCGATCAGGCCGCCGAGCAGGCTCGAGCGCATCACCGCCAGCGGCGCCGCGATCGGGTTGAGCACGGCGATCGGGTCGGCGTTGCCGGCCAGTTCATGCTCCCAGCGCGCCTCGACGAAGCTGAAGTTGATGGTTTCCTGGTAGTCGAGCGCGGCCAGGGCGTGGCGCACTGCGTGCGCACTGCGGCGGGCTTCGGGCGCCACCCGCGCGGTCACCGGCGCCAGCGGCGGCGTGGCCGGCAACCGCGCGTAGCCGAGCACGCGGATCACTTCTTCGATCACGTCTTCCTCGATCGTCAAATCGAAGCGCCACGACGGCGGCGAGACGGTGATCGTGCCCTCGCCTTGCGTGAAGGCAAAGCCAAGGCGGCGCATCACATCGGCGCACTCGGCCTGCGTGACCGGCATGCCGATGACCTTGGCGGCGCGCGCCACGCGCAAGGTGACCGGCGCGCGCCGCGGCATCGCCACTTGCTGGTCGTCCATCGGCCCGGCCTGGCCGCCGCAGATGTCGATGATCAACTGCGTGATGCGTTCGAGGTGTTCGACCGTGCCGACCGGGTCGACACCGCGCTCGAAACGATGGCCGGCGTCCGTCGTGAAGTTGTAGCGCCGCGAGCGACCCTGGATCGCTTCGGGCCACCAGAATGCCGCCTCGACGTAGACGTTTCTCGTGTCGTCGCTCACCGCCGTGGCGTCGCCGCCCATGATGCCGGCCAGTGACTCGACAGCCTGCGAGTCGGCGATCACGCCGACGCTGGGGTCGAGTTCGACGCTGCTGCCGTTGAGCAGCTTCAGCGTCTCGCCCGGCTTGCCCCAGCGCACCACCAGCCCCTGGTGAATCTTGTCGAGGTCGAAGATGTGCGAGGGACGGCCGAACTCGAACATCACGTAGTTCGAGATGTCGACCAGCGCCGTCACCGAACGCTGGCCGCAACGCGCCAGTCGATCGACCATCCAGGCGGGGGTGCGGGCTTTCGGGTCGACACCGCGAACGACACGGCCCGAGAAGCGGCCGCACAGATCCTTGGCAACGATCTGCACCGGCAGCCGGGCGTCGTTCGACACATCAACCGGCGCGATCAGCGGCGTTTTCAGCGGTGCGCCCGTCAATGCCGCCACCTCTCGCGCGATGCCGTACACCGACAAACCATGCGCCAGGTTGGGTGTGAGCTTCAACGTGAACAGGTGATCGTCGAGGTTCAGCACCTGGCGCACATCGGCACCCAGCGGCGCGTCGGCCGCCAGTTCGAGCAGGCCGCCATGGTCGTCCGACAATTTGAGTTCGCGCGCCGAGCACAGCATGCCGAAGCTGTCGACGCCGCGCAGCTTGCCGACGCCGATCTGGAACGCTTTGCCGTCGTCGCCCGCCGGCAACTCGGCACCGATCAGCGCCAGCGGCACGCGGATGCCGACGCGCGCATTGGGTGCACCGCAGACGACTTGCAGCGGGCCATCCTTGGAATGCACGCCGGCATCGACGCGGCACACGCGCAGTTTGTCGGCGTTCGGGTGCTGCAGCGCCTCGACGATCTCGCCGACGACGATGCGCGTGAACGGCGGCGCCACCGCACGCAGCGCCTCGACCTCCATGCCCGACATCGTCAGCAGCTCGGCCAGTTGCGTGGTGGACAGCGGCGGGTCACAAAACTCGCGCAGCCAGCTCTCGGGAAATTGCATCGTGGTCTCTTGCTTGAACTGCCTACCTGAACTGCGAAAGAAAGCGCAGGTCGCCTTCGAAGAACAGGCGCAGGTCATTCACGCCATAGCGCAGCATCGCCAGCCGGTCCGGCCCCATGCCGAAGGCGAAGCCGATGTGGCGCTCCGGGTCCAGGCCGTAGTGGCGCACCACGTTCGGATGCACCTGGCCGGCACCCGCCACCTCGAGCCATTGGCCCTTCAGCGGGCCGGAAGCGAAGGCAATGTCGATCTCGGCCGACGGTTCGGTAAAGGGGAAATAGCTCGGCCGAAAGCGCAGCTCGAGCTCGTCGCTCTCGAAGAAGCGGCGGCAGAAATCGGTGAATACCGATTTCAAATCCTTGAAGCTGACGTTCTCGCCGATCCACAGGCCTTCGCACTGGTGGAACATCGGCGAGTGGGTGGCATCGCTGTCGACGCGGTAGGTGCGGCCCGGCGCGATGACGCGAATCTCGGGCATCGGATCGACACCGGCGTACCTGGCCGCGTGGGCGCGGGCGTAGCGCACCTGCATCGGGCTGGTGTGCGGGCGCAGGTTGAGCCAGCGGGCCTCGTCGTCCTTCATGTCGACGTAGAAGGTGTCCTGCATCGACCGCGCCGGGTGGTTCTCGGGGTTGTTCAGAGCCGTGAAGCTCATCCAGTCGGTTTCGATCTCGGGGCCGTCGGCGACGTCGAATCCCATCGAACCGAAGATGGCTTCGATGCGTTCGATCGTGCGCGACACCGGGTGCAAGCCGCCGATGCCGCGGTGGCGGCCGGGCAGCGTCACGTCGAGCGCTTCGGACCGCAATTGCGCCTCGAGCTCGGCATCGGCCAAGGCTTTCCGGCGTGCCTGGAGGGCAGCTTCAATGAGGAGCTTGGTGGCGTTGATCTCAGCGCCACGCGCCTTCTTCTCTTCGATGGGCAAGGCGCCCAACGACTTCAGCAGCTCGGTCACGCGCCCGTTCTTGCCGAAGAAGCGCGCCTTGGCGTTCTCCAGATCGGTAGGCGTGGCCGCAGCGCCGAAATCGGCAGCGGCTGCATGCACCAGGGAATCGAGATCGCTCATTCTTGTGTTCGGGACAAAAAAAGGCCGCCACCCAGGTGACGGCCTTCGATGCTTGAGAAGCTTCAGTCGGCACCGCTCGCGCGGCGCGCTGAATCAAGCCAGTTGGGCCTTCACCTTGGCAACGATGCTGCCAAATGCCGCCGGATCGTTGACGGCCATGTCGGCCAGCACCTTGCGGTCGATGCCGATCTGGGCCTTCTTCAGCCCGGCCATGAACTTGCTGTAGCTAACGCCCAACTCGCGGCTGGCGGCGTTGATGCGCGCGATCCAGAGCTGGCGAAACACTCGCTTCTTGGTACGGCGGTCACGGTAGGCGTATTGCCCAGCCTTCATCACCGCTTCTTTGGCGATGCGGAAGACGTTCTTGCGGCGGCCGCGGAAACCCTTGGCCAAGGCCAGCACTTTTTTGTGACGGGCGCGTGCCGTTACACCACGTTTGACGCGAGGCATGTGTATTTTCCTTCAGCAGTGGGTCAGAGGCCGGCGAAAGGCAACATCGGCGCGATGCCGCCCATGTTGGTCTCGTGCACGTTGGTGGCACCACGCAAATGGCGCTTGTTCTTCGTGG
>JANOKY010000668.1:0-6275 GCA_031419635.1 Burkholderiales bacterium
CCGAAGGCGCAGATGATGGTCTGCGGCGTGCTCGGGCCGAAGAGCAATGCGCATGGACCGAATGAATTCCTGCATGTGCCCTACGGCAAGAAGTTGACGGCCAGCGTGGCGCAGGTGATGGCCGCGTGTCCGTGAATTCAGGGCCATCCACGTGATCGCGATTCAGCCTGGAAACTGCGCAGCGAGCACCGCCTGCAAACCCATCGGCCCCACGACCTCCACGGGGCAAGCCACCTGCGATTTCATCGGCCAGCCTTCTTCGACCGGCGCCACGACGTAGGCCTGTGCCACGCCCACGTCCTGGCAGGCCTGCCAGAAGCCCTTCGCGACTTTCGGTGCGCTGGAAAACTTGATCTCGAAGCCGATCTTGCGTGAGCCGCGCTCGACCACCAGGTCGAGTTCGGCGCCGACGGCCGTGCGGTAGAAGCTCACCTGAACGCCCGGCGGCAACAGGCCGCAAATCTGCTCGATGCAGAAGCCCTCCCACGATGCGCCGGTGCTCGGGTGGCCGAGCAGGTCGTTGACCTCGCGGATGCCCAGCAGGCTGTGCAGCAGGCCGCTGTCGCGCACATAGACCTTGGGCGCCTTGACCAGGCGCTTGCCGAGATTGGCGTGGTACGGCTCCAGGCGCCGCAGCAGCAGCGCCTGCGTCAGGTGGTCGAGCCAGCGCGCCACGGTGGGCTGCGACACGCCGAGCGACCCAGCGATCGATGAGGCGTTGAACAACTGCCCGTGCAGATGCGCCGTCATGCGCCAGAAACGGCGCAGCAGCTCGGCGTCGACATTGATGCCCAGGGCCGGCAGGTCGGTGGCCAACAGGTGGCGGATGAATGACTCGCGCCAGGCCAGCGACGCCCGTTCGTTGGCTGCGGTGAAGCTGTCCGGGAACCCACCACGCAGCCACAGCGACTGCACCTGCGCGAAGAGCGGCACGGCCTCGGCCACCAGCAGCGGCGCCATATCGACCACCGCCAGCCGCCCTGCCAGCGACTCCGACTGCCGCAGCAGCGCAAACGAGGCCGAGCCCAGCAACAGAAAGCGGCCGGGCCGGCGATCGGCGTCGATCTCGCCGCGCAGCTCGCGGAAAAGCTCAGGCAGGTACTGCACTTCGTCGAGCACGACCAGTCGCTGCCGGTTGGCGGCGAAAAACGCCTCGGTTTGCGCCAGACGCTCACGCGACTGCGCGCGCTCCAGGTCCAGCACGAGCGATCCGGGGTGCTGCTGGGCAACGGCGCGCGCCAGCGTCGACTTGCCGACCTGGCGCGGCCCGAGCAGCGCGACGGCCGGGCTCCAGCTCAGGGCGTGTCCGATGCGATGGGCGGCGAGGCGATCCAACATCCTTGTATTTTCAACTCGACGTATTGAATTTGCAATGCAATTGGACCGATCGCGGCGCCCATCTCAGGCCGCGTCTCCAGCGTCGCGCAGCGACAGGGTTGGTTTCAATCCACTTTCGCCCCCGCCGCCTTCACCACCTTGGCCCACTTGGCGGTTTCGGCAGCGATGAAGCGCGCGAATTCGGCGGGGGTGTTGCCACCGGGGATCGCACCCTGTGCCAGCAGGCGCTCTTTCAGTACGGGTGAGGCCAGGGCCTTGGCGGTTTCCTGCTGCACGCGGTTGACCACCTCCATCGGCGTGCCGGCGGGGGCCAGCAGGCCGAACCACGAGGTCGCGTCGTAGCCTTTCAGCGCCGCGCCGCCGGCCTCTTCGATCGTTGGCAAATCGGGCACCGCGGCTGAGCGGGTGGCGCTGGTCACGGCCAGGGCCTTGAGTTTGCCGGCCTTGATCTGCGGCAGCGCACTGGGCAGGTTGTCGAACATCAGGTCGGTGTTGCCGCCGATCAGGTCCAGCAAAGCCGGGCTCGAGCCGCGGTACGGGAAGTGGACCATGTAGCTGCCGGTCATCGACTTGAACAGCTCACCCGCCAGGTGGATCGAGGTGCCGTTGCCCGAGCTGGCCATGTTCAGTTTGCCGGGGTTGGCGCGGGCATAGCGGATCAGTGCCGGCACGCTGTCGATGCCGTACTTCTGCGCGTTGGCCGGGTTGAGCACCAGCACATTGGGCACGCCGGCCACCAAAGTGATCGGGATGAAATCCTTGATCGGGTCGTAGGGCATCTTCGGGTACAGCGCGACGTTGATGGCGTGCGTGCCCACCGTGCCCATCAGCAGCGTGTGGCCGTCGGGCACGGCCTTGGCCACTTCAGCCGCGCCGCTGTTGCCGCCGGCGCCGGGCTTGTTGTCGACGATGAAGGGCTGGCCGAACACCTTCTGCAGTTCGGGCGCGAGGGCGCGGGCCAGGATGTCGGTGGTGCCGCCGGCCGCGAAAGGCACGACGATGCGCACCGGCTTGGTCGGCCAGGCTTGGGCCGCGGCGACCAGCGGCAGGGCGAGGACCACAGCAGCAAGAAAGTGGCGGCAGATAGTCATCGTGAGTCTCCAGTGGTGACGTGTTTGCGCCCGAGCAAGGCATAGAGCAGGATGGCGCCAAAGGTCGCGGTACCGATGCCGCCGAGCGCGAAGGCGCCGAACTTCAAGGTGTAGTCGCCGGTGCCGAGCACCAGCGTCACCGCGGCGACGATCAGGTTGGCGTTGTCGGCGAAGTCGACCCGGTTGTCGACCCAGATCTTCGCCCCGGCCACCGCGATCAGGCCGAAGACGACGATCGACACGCCACCCATCACCGCCAGCGGAATGGCCTGGATCAGCGCGCCGAACTTGGGCGAGAAGCCAAGCACAACCGCGATCAGGGCGGCGACGATGAACATCGCCGTCGAGTAGATCTTGGTCGCGGCCATCACGCCGATGTTCTCGGCATAGGTGGTGACGCCGGTGCCGCCCGCACCGCCCGAGACCATGGTCGCCAGGCCGTCGCCGACGAAAGCGCGGCCAATGTAGCGGTCCAGGTTACGCCCGGTCATCGCGCCCACGGCCTTGATGTGGCCCAGGTTTTCGGCCACCAGGATCACGGCCACCGGCGCGATCAACAGCATCGCCCTGGCATCGAACACCGGCGCGGCGAACTTCGGCGCGCCGAGCCAGGCCGCTTTGGCAAGGCCCGACAGGTCGATCGGCTTGCCCAGGCCCAGGCCATTGGTCAGCACGGCGTAGATCACACTGGCCACGATCAGCCCGACCAGGATCAGCAGCCGCTGCGTCATGCCGCGGGTGAATACCGCAACCATGCCGACACTGACGAAGGTGAGCGCCTGCATCCAGGCATCGAACGGTGTCGGCGCCATGTTCTTGATCGGGATGCCGGCCAGGTTCAGGCCGATCACCGCGACCACCGCGCCAGTCACCACTGGCGGCATCAGGCGCTCGATCCAGCCGGTGCCGGTGGCCATCACCACCAGCCCGATCAATGCCACCAGCGCACCGCAGGCAATGATGCCGCCGAGCGCGACGCCCAGGTTGGCATTGGCACCGCCGCCGGCAAAGCCGGTGGCGGCGATGACCACGCCGATGAAGGCAAAGCTCGAGCCCAGGTAGCTCGGCACCTGGCCACCGACGACGACGAAGAAGATCAGCGTGCCGACGCCGCTCATCAGGATCGCGACGTTGGCGTCGAAGCCCATCAGGATCGGCGCCAGCACCGTGGCGCCGAACATCGCGATCACATGCTGCGCGCCGAGTGCAGCGGTTTGCGGCCAGGGCAGGCGCTCGTCGGGCGCCACCACCGTGCCGGGCTGGGCACGCACTTCGCGCCACGCAGGGATCAGGCTCATCGCGTCTCCACTTCGCTCGCTATCGAGCCGGCGAAGTCTAGTGAGACGCGGGCCGAAGCGCCCGTTGGGGAACCCTGATAGCGCACGGCGGTGCTGCCGAAGCAGGCCGCCGCGAAGGTGGTTGTTGAGGCGGGGCTACCGCACCCGGCAGGGCCAGGTGAAAAAAGACGGGGAGCGGGACGGAGGTATGCAGTGGCTCGCTCTCATCACCCCTGCAACGCCCGCTCCCCTTTGGACGTCAACCGGTCCGAATCGGTTTGCGCGGGATCGTGTTCAGCCGCGCTTGAAGAAGAAACTGAGTTGCGCCGGCGCACGCGCCGACTGCAGCACGCGCGGCGGCGTCGGTGCGGGGCGCGCCAGCACGGGGTGGCTCGCAGCACGCGGGGCGGAAGCATTGGGGGCAAGCTGGATCGACATTTTTTGAGTCTCCCTGAAATGGCTCAGGCCACCATTGGCCACAAGCGCGTGAACCATGGCGGCGCCGGGTCGGGCGCAGCCGCCGCCAGCGGCGCGGCGGTGGTGTCGGGTGCCAGCGCGGCTTGGTGGGCGATGCGGCCAGCCCAGTCGCCCAGCGCGGTGGCCGAGGGCCAGCGGCTGCCCGCTGTCGCCGACAGGCGCAACAGCGACGATGCGCCACCGCGGCAGCGCGGGGCTGCGGGGCGGTGGGCAAATGGGCGAGGGGGCATCGACAGCATCTCCGCGATCGGCGCCTGAAACGGCGCGCACACGCGAATGCAAGTGCAGCTTCCATGCCGGGCCCGGCCGGCAATGGCCCGTGCGCAATGTCACGGCCCGCTGCGGCGGCCCTGGCAGGCCACGGCAGCCGCGGCAACCCAGGGTTACAAGGCCGCCAAAGCTGGTCCTGGCGGCGCGCCGGCTCGCGCCCGACGCGCGCCCACGCGCCTCAGATGCCGAGCAACTTCTTGGCCGCGTCGAGGTGCTTGATCGACTCGTCGTGGTTGCCGGCCTTGTGGGCGGCTTCGCCGTCGGCACGAAGCTGCTTGACCTTGGCCATGTCGGCGTCGGCCAGCTTGACCCCCGTGGCCAGCTTGGCGTCGATGGCCTTCATTTCCTGCGGGCAGTGGCTGGCGAAGGCGAAGGTGGTGGTGCAGGCCAGCAGGCAAGCGAACAAAGTCTTCATGGTCAGTCTCCAGAGGAGGGTTGAAAGACGGGTATACGCGTCAGCGCGTCCGAATCATGCCGTGTCGGCAACGGCTGCGCGATACCCACGCGGGATGGCGGCCAGAAGCCGCTTCGTGTACTCCTCACGCGGCGCGGCCAGGATCTGCTCGGTGCCGGCCTGCTCGACGACGATGCCGTCCTTCATCACCAGCACCTCGTCGCTGATGAAGCGCACGACGGCCAGGTCATGGCTGATGAAGACATAGGCCAGGCCGAGCTCATCCTGCAGGTCGCGCAGGAGGTTCAGCACCTGGGCCTGCACGGAGACGTCCAGGGCGCTGACCGCCTCGTCCAGCACCAGCACCTCGGGGTCGAGCGTCAGGGCGCGAGCGATGGCGATGCGCTGGCGCTGGCCGCCCGAGAACTCATGCGGGTACTTGCCGAAGGCGCTGCCGTCGAGCCCGACTTTTTCGAGCAGCGAGCGGACGCGCTGTTCTCGCTCCGCTGTCGAGGCGCCGATCTTGTGAATCGCCAGCGGCTCGATCAGGGCCTGGCCGATCGTGAAGCGCGGGTTCAGGCTGGCGTAGGGGTTCTGGAAGACGATCTGGATGCGTCGGCGCATCAACTGGCGCTCACTGGCGCTGAGCTTGAGCAGATCCTGGCCGTCGAAGATCACCTCGCCGTGCGTGGGTTCGTGCAGGCGCAGCAGCGTCAGGCCCATCGTCGTCTTGCCCGAGCCCGATTCGCCGACCACGCCCAGCGTATGGCCCTTGCGCAGCTTGAAGTTGACGCCCCGCACGGCTTTGAACTCGCGCTTGCCGAACAGGCCCTGCTTGAGCCAGAAGCTCTTGGCCAGCGACCTGACTTCGAGCACCACCGGCGCGTTGGCGTCCTTGGGCGGCGCGGCCAGGCCGGCGGCCTTGCCCGAGATGTGGTCGTCGATGACCATCAGCCGCGCCGGCGGGCGGTCCAGGCTCGGCCGGCAGGCCAGCAGGGCCTTGGTGTAGGCGTCCTGCGGCGCCGCAAAGATTTGCGCTACGGGGCCCTGCTCGCGGATCACGCCATGGCGCATCACCAGCACTTCGTCGGCGATCTCGCCGACCACGCCGAGGTCGTGGCTGATGAAGAGCACGCTCATGCGGTGTTTGCGCTGGATCGCGGCGATGAGCTCCAAGATCTGCCGCTGGATGGTCACATCCAGCGCCGTCGTCGGCTCGTCGGCGATCAGCAGCTTGGGCTCGCAGGCCAGGGCCATCGCGATCATCACCCGTTGTTGCTGGCCGCCCGACAGTTCGTGCGGGTAGGCCGCCAGGCGCCGCTTGGGCTCGGGCATCCCCACTTCGACCAGCAGCGCCTCGGCGCGCGCCAGCGCGGCCTTGTTCGACAGGCCGAGGTGCTTGACCAGCGGCTCGGCCAACTGGTCGCC
>JANOKY010000669.1:0-1667 GCA_031419635.1 Burkholderiales bacterium
CGCTTCGGTGATCACCCCGCTGGCGCGCATGCGTTCGAGCACGATGCGCTGGCGCTGCGTGGCGCGCTCGAAGTTGGTGATCGGGTTGGCGTAATGCGGGTTCTGCGGCAGGCCGGCGAGCATCGCCGTCTCGGCAATCGACAGCCTGGCCAGCGGCTTGCCGAAGTACACCTGCGCCGCCGAGGCGAAACCGTAGGCGCGCTGGCCGAGGAAGATCTCGTTCAGGTAGAGCTCGAGGATGCGGTCCTTCGACAACTGCTTCTCGATCTCGAGCGCGATGCGGATTTCCTGCAGCTTGCGCTCGGCCGTGAAGCGCTGGGTCAGGAAAAAGGTGCGCGCGACTTGCTGCGTGATCGTCGATGCGCCCTGGCGCCGCCCGCCCGTGAGCATGGCCAGCGCCGCACGCGCCATGCCCTGCGGGTCGATGCCCGAGTGTTCGCGAAAGCGCTGGTCCTCGACCGCGATCACCGCGTCCTGCAGGAGCTTGGGCATCTGCGCGATCGGCACGAACTGGCGCCGCTCGGCGCCGAACTGGGCGATCTCGACGCCGTCTGCCGTGAAGACTTGCAGCGGCTGCTTGGGTTGGTAGTGGGTGACGCGGTCCAGCGGCGGCAACTCCCACGCGGCCTGGGCTGGCGGCAGCACGAACGCCGAGGACAGTGCCAACACGAGCAACGGGAACTTCATGGCCGCGATTATCGAGAGATGCGCGTAAGACAATCGGCGCCATGCCCGAAGCCGCGCGCGCGATCTCGGCCCCACAGCGGGCGCTTGCCAAGCTCGGCCTGGTGCGCGACATCGACCTCGCGCTGCACCTGCCGCTGCGCTACGAAGACGAGACGCGCATCGACCGCCTGGGCGCGGCGCGCGAGGGCGATACGGTGCAGGTCGAAGCCACGGTGGCCGAATGCCGCGTCGAGTCGCGGCAGCGGCGCCAACTCGTCGTGCAAGTCACGGACGACGAGGGCGAGCCGCTGGTGCTGCGCTTCCTCAACTTTTACCCCTCGCAACAAAAGACGATGGCGGCCGGCACGCGCCTGCGCGTGCGCGGCGAATTGCGCGGCGGCTTTCTCGGCCGCGAGATGGTGCACCCTGTCGTCAAACCGGCGAGCGCTGCACTGCCCAAGGCGCTGACCCCCATCTACCCGACCAGCGCACAACTGCCGCAGGCCTACCTGCGCAAGGCCGTGCATTCGGCGCTGGAGCGCGCGGCGCTGCACGAGGTGCTACCGGCAGGTGTCGTGCCGGCCGGCCTGCCGAGCCTGCACGAGGCCCTGCACCTGCTGCACCAGCCGCCGCCCGGCGCGCCGCTGGCCACGCTCGACGACCGCAGCCACCCGGCCTGGCAGCGCCTGAAGTTCGACGAATTGCTGGCGCAGCAGTTGTCGCAGTTGACCGCGCAACACGAGCGTGCGTTGCTGCACGCGCCAGCGCTGGCCACAGCGCGCGGCGGCCTGCACGAGCGCCTGCTCGCGGCCTTGCCCTTCACGCTCACCGCGGCGCAGCGCCGCGTGGGCGAAGAAGTCGCGCTCGACCTGTCGCGCGGCCAGCCGATGCACAGGCTCTTGCAGGGCGATGTCGGCTCGGGCAAGACGGTGGTGGCCGCGATGGCCGCGGCCATCGCCATCGACAGCGGCTGGCAATGCGCGCTGATGGCGCCGACCGAA
>JANOKY010000670.1:0-11838 GCA_031419635.1 Burkholderiales bacterium
GATGGTCTGGAAGTTCGACACCGAGCAGCCACTGATCGGCGGTGTGCTGGCCACTGCCGGCGGCCTGGTTTTCAATGGCGAGAGCAACGGCCTGTTCCGTGCCTTCGACGCCGCCACCGGCAAGATGCTGTGGGAGTTCCAGTGCGGTGCCGGTGTCAACGCCCCTGCAGTGTCGTACATGGTCGGCGGCAAGCAGTACGTGGCCGTGGCCGCCGGTGGCAACACCCAGGTCGACTCCAAGCGCGGCAATTCCGTGCTGGTATTCGCCCTGCCTTAAGCTGTAGAACCGTCAAGCCCCGCCAGCCGCCGGCTGCCGGGGCTTTTTCTTGACTCCAACCCCGACCTGCATCGCATGAAATTCGCCTTGTTTGCCATCGCCCTGGCCGCCGCGTTGCCGGCGGCCGCCCAGGTGCCCGCGCGCGCCGCCATCTGCGCCGCCTGCCATGGCGAAGGTGGCAGCTCGGCGATCACCACCAACCCGATCCTGGCCGGCCAGACCGCGCGCTACCTGTACCTGCAATTGCGCGACTTCCAGGAAGGCCGGCGCAGCGACCCGCAGATGTCGCCGATGGCCGCCGGCCTCACGCGCGACGAGATGCGCGAACTGGCTGATTACTTCGCCGCGCAAAAGCCCAAACCGCAGACCTTCAAGGTCGACGCCGAGAAAGCGCGCCTGGGCAAATTGAAGGCCGACGAAACCCTGTGCACGATGTGCCACCTGGGCGGCTTTGCCGGCCAGAACGAAATCCCGCGCGTGGCCGGCCAACATTTCGACTACACCGTCAAGCAGTTGCTCGCCTTCAAGGCCCGCAGCCGCACCAACGACGCCGGCAGCATGACCAGCGTGGCCAATACCTTGAACGACAAGGACATCGACAACCTGGCGCATTACCTGGCCGGGTTGTAGAACGCGCTCGCGCTACAGGTCGTACCAGCCGAAACCGAAGACCAGGCCGCTGTCGCGCGAGCCCGGTGCGCGCACGCGCTGCCACGCCAGGTCGAGCGCAAACTTTTCCTTCTTCAACCACCAGCGCAGGCCGCCGTGCAGCAGCGTGGCGTCGCCCTGGCGCGCGGCTTCGGCGAACATGGTTGTGCCCTTGGCGACCTTGCGCTCGATCGCTGCCGACAGCAGGGTCTCGCGCCTGGCATCGCGCGGTTTGCTCAGGCCCGCGTTGAGGTGCAATGCCCCGTCGCCTTCCCCCAGCGCCAGCGTGAACGGCAGCTTGAGGCTGATACCGCCGCGACGCCAGCCACTGCCTTGCAGCCTGTCGAAAGCCAGCGCAGCCACGATGCCCCAGCCGCAGCCGTCGCGCGCGATGTGGTTGAACAGGTGCTTGAGTTCGAGCTCGGCGCTGTGCTCGGTGTCACGCGTGCTGCGGTCCAGCGAGCGCGAGAACTCGAATTGCAACGAGGTCGTCGGGTCGAACGCGTATTCGGGCGCGATGCTCAGCGTGCGCACCGTACCAGCGCGCTGGGCCCAGCTCTCGACCGACCAGACCGCGTCGTCGTCCTCTTCGGCCGCGGCGCTGCTGGTGGCCAGGTAGGGCCGATCGGCGGCACGCGCTTGCACTGCCACGGCACACAAAACGACCAGTGCTGCCGCCCGCCAGCCGCAACGCTTCATCGAAATCAGAACGCGCGCAGGATGCGCACCGACAACAGCGCACTGCGCGGCGCGCCGGCCTCGAAATAGCGACCGTTGGCGTCGTTGACGATCAAGCTGCCCGCATAGACGCGGTCGGTGGCGTTGTCCAGCCGCGCCAGCAACTCCAGCGTCACGCCCTCGGCCAACGCATAGCGCTGGCTGGCGCGCAGGTTGAGCAGCGCATAGCGCGGCGCGGCCTGGGTGTTGCTGTCGTTGGCCATCGTCGCCGAGGCGGCGCGCACTTCGAGCGCGAACTCGGTGGCACCCCGCGGCTGCCACACCAGCTCGGCAAAGGCATTGCCACGCTGGGTGCCGACGATGCGGTTGCCGGCGGCGATCGGCACGGTCGGTTTCGTGCAGGGGATGCCGGCGCAGGCCAGGAAGCCGTCGCGGTAGGTGGCATCGAGCAGAGTCACGCTGAGTTGCGTGCGCCATTGCGGCGCAAAGCGCCAGCCCAGCGCCAGCTCGGCGCCGCTGCGCTCGGTGCGGCCGACGTTCTGGAAGGCCGAGCGGCCGCCGGCATTGGTGGCCACGCCGATCTCGTCGTCGACATCGATGCGGAACAGCGCCGCATCGAGCGACAGCGTGCCGCTGCGCCACTTGGCGCCGAGTTCGAACTGGCGGCTCCTTTGCGGCAGCAACGTGGTGTTGAAGCCGCCGCTGCCGTCAGCGCGGTAGGCCAGCTCGCCCAGCGTCGGCGACTCGAAGCCGCGCGCCGCGCTGGCGTACAAGTTCAGCCCCGGCAACGCGGCCCAGCGCAGGCCAAGCACCGGGTTGGTGTAGTTGAAGTCGCGCTGGCCCGAGTCGTTGCCGTTGGCCAGGAAGTGGTCGAGCGCCGTCAGTTGCACCTTGCCACTGCGCAGGCCGGCACTGGCCGACACGGCGGGTGCGAGTTGCGCTTCGAGCTGCGCATAGGCATCCGTCGATCGCGCGCGGTTGGTCTCGTCGCGCCGCAGCGTGCCGATCACGCCATAGCTCGGCGCCGCCACCGTGCCGCTGTAATTCAGGTAGCCGCGTCGGTCGTCGCGCTGGCGCTCGACGGCCGCGCCGGTCACCAGATCAATGCCGTCCCATCGCCAGGTCAGGCGCGCGTCGATGCCGTCATAGTCGCGGTCGAAGTCGATCACGCCGCCGCCGTGGCGCGGGTTGCTTTGCGTGGCCGCGGCAATGGCCAGCCACTGCACCACGGAGCGCTGTCCGCTGTAGGCCGTCAGCGCGCTCTCAGTCAGCGGCCCGGCAGCGTCGAAGCGATGCCGCCACGAAGCACCGAGCTGCAACTGGCGCGCCACCTTGCGGGTGTTGAACTGCGTCGCTTCAGGCGTGGTCTGGTACGGGTTGGCGTCGAACTGCGCGCGGGTCAGGCCGAGCGGGTCGTCGGCCGGCTGCTCGAAGGCATTCAGCGAGACCAGCACGCGATCGCTACTGCCCTCGTAGCCCAGGCGCACACCGCCGCTGTGTTTTTGCGCCGCGCTGTGCGGCCGAAAACCTTCCACCTCCATCGCCGCAGCGCTGGCGCGCAGGTCGAAGCCACCGCCCAGCGGCGTGGCCACGCTGCCGCGCAACTGGTGCAGGCCGAAGCTGCCGACATCGGCCGCGCCCTCCACACGGCCCTCGCGCACCGGCGCGCTGAACAGCGCGATCACGCCGCCCGAGCTGTTGCCATAGAGCACCGAGAACGGCCCGCGCAGCACCTCGACGCGTTCGGCGCTGGCCAGGTCGAAGTGGCTGACCTGGCCCTGGCCGTCGGGCATGCTGGCCGGGATGCCGTCGCTGTACAGGCGCAGGCCGCGCACGCCGAAGCCCGATCGAGCGCCGAAACCGCGCGCGCTGATCTGCAAGTCCTGCGCGTAGTTGTTGCGATTGGCCACCACCAGGCCGGGCACGCGGGCCATCGCCTCCGACAGGTTGATCAGTGGCCCGCTGCTGCGCAGCGTCTCGGCGTCGATGACGCTGATGGCATACGGCGCATCGGCCGCAGCGCGCTGCACGGCCGAGCCGGTGATCACCACCGGGTCTTGCGTCTGCGCCGGCACAGGCTGGGCCTGCACCGGCAGCGTGGCCAGGGCAACGCAAAGCAGGCACGCAGCACCTGGCAGGGCTTCACGGTTCATGTCGGACATCGGGTTGGGTGGCGAAAGTAGCGCATGCAGTGATCCTATTTCAGCATTGGCGCAGGCTCGCGTGCGAAGGTCCAGGCGGCACAAACCCGCGGCCCTGCTGCAAGCTGGCACATCGGGCTTGCGCGGACGCCGCGGGGCGTGGCCTGAGACAATCGAGGTCGTGAATCCCACCCCCGACACTGTGCGCACAGCGCACCTCTCGTATCTGCCGCATCTGCCGCACCTGATGAACGCCGACCTGCACTGCCATTCCTGCGTCTCCGACGGCACGCTCGAGCCCGAGGCGCTGGCGGCGCGCGCCAAGGCCGGCGGTGTGGAGTTGTGGGCGCTGACCGATCACGACGAAGTGGGCGGCCAGCAGCGCGCCCGCGATGCGGCATTGCGCGAAGGCATGGCCTACCTGAGCGGCTGCGAAATCTCCGTCACCTTTGCCGGCACCACGGTGCACATCGTCGGCCTGGGTTTCGATGTCGACGACGCCGCCTTGCGCGCCGGCCTGGCCCAGACCCGCGGCGGCCGTGAAGAGCGGGCCCGCGAGATGGCCGCCGGCCTGGCCAAGGTGGGCATCGCCGGTGCGTTCGAGGGCTCGCTGCCCTATGTCGGCAACCCCGAGCTGATTTCGCGCACCCACTTCGCGCGCTTCCTGGTCGAGCGCGGCCACTGCGCCGACACCAGCGAAGTCTTTCGCCGCTACCTCACCGAAGGCAAGCCGGGCTACGTGCCGCACCGCTGGGCCGGGCTGGGCGACGCGGTGCGCTGGATCACGCAAGCCGGCGGCATGGCCGTGATCGCCCACCCGGCGCGCTACAAGTTCACGCCGACCGAGGAGTACGCGCTGTTCTCCGAGTTCAAGGCCCATGGTGGGCGCGGCGTGGAGGTCATCACCGGCAGCCACAGCGCGGCCGAGGCCGTGAAGTACGCCGCCACCGCGCTCGAGTTCGAGCTGCTGGCCTCGCGCGGCAGCGACTTCCACTCGCCCGGCGAAAGCCGCATCGACCTCGGCAGCCTGCCCGACCTGCCCGGCACGCTGACCCCCGTGTGGCAGGCGCTGGCCGATCGCGTGCAGTGGCCGGCGTGAGCGCGGCGGTGCCACGGCCGGGCACCGGCATCGCGATGATCGTTGCCGCGGCGGCCTGCTTCGCGGTGATGGACACCACCGTGAGCTGGATCGGCGGCTTCATCGTCATCGCCGTCGTGCTTTGGCTGCGCTATGCGATCCATGCCGTGGTGATGGCCGGCTGGCTGGCGTTCTCGCCCGGCAAGACCTTCCGCACCGCCAACCCGCGCTTTCAGCTCATGCGCGGCAGCCTGCTGGTGTTCTCGTCGGCGATGGCCTTCACTGCGCTGCGCCACCTGCCGGTGGCCGAGTTCACCGCCATCGTCATGCTCACGCCGTTGCTGGTCACGATGCTGGCCGCGCTGCTGCTGCGCGAGCGCGTATCCGGCGCGCGCTGGGCGCTTGTGGCGCTGGGCTTCGGCGGTGCGCTGGTGATGATGCGGCCGGGCGCGGGCCTGTTCGGCTGGATCGGCCTGCTGCCGCTGGCCGCCGCGCTGTCCAATGCGAGCTTCCAGATCCTGACCAGCCGCTACGCCGCACGCGAAGACCCGTACACCACCAACTTCTACACCGGCATCACCGGCGTGGCGGTGGCCACCGTGCTGCTGTTCGTGCTGCACGGCGATGTCAGCGACACCCTCGAAGCGGCGCGGCCCTTGCACCTGGCGCTGCTGCTCGTGATCGGCCTGCTCGGCACCGCCGGGCACCTGCTGCTGATCATGGCCTTCGGCCGCGCCCCCGCCGCCACCCTGATGCCCTTCCAGTACACCCAGATCGGCGTGGCTGCGCTGGCCGGGGCGCTGTTTCTGGGCAAGCTGCCCGATCGCTGGAGCTGGCTCGGCATGAGCCTGATCGCGGCCACCGGTGCGGCCAGCGCGTGGCTGACCTTGCGCGAGGCGGCAGCGCGCCAGCAGCCGGTGTCGGCGGTGGCCGCCGACACCATCGCAGACTGACGCTGTGTCGCAGTACTTCGAAGTCCACCCCGACAACCCGCAGCCGCGCCTGCTCAAGCAGGCGGTGCAGATCCTGCACGCCGGCGGCATCGCCGCGATCCCCACCGACTCGAGCTATGTGCTGGTGTGCCACCTCGACGACAAGACCGCCGCCGAGCACCTGCGGCGCTTGCGCGGCTTCAATGACCAAGGCAGCGACAAGCACCACCTCACACTGTTGTGCCGCGATCTCAGCGAGCTGGCCAGCTACGCCCGCGTCGACAACCGCCAGTACCGCCTGCTCAAGCTCGGCACGCCGGGCGCCTTCACCTTCATCCTCGAAGCAACGAAAGAAGTGCCGCGGCGCGTGTCGCACCCGTCACGGCGCACCATCGGCCTGCGCGTGCCCGACCACCGCGTGACGCAGGAGATCCTGGCGCTGCTGGGCCAGCCCCTGCTGGCCACCACCCTGATCGCGCCCGGCGACAGCCAGCCCTTGAACGACCCGCACGAGATCCGCGTTCGATTTCAAAAGACCGTGCAAGCCATCGTCGATGCCGGCGCCTGCGCCATGCAGCCAACCACCGTGATCGATCTGACCGCTGAAGAACCGGTGCTGGTGCGCCTGGGCCGCGGCGATCCGGCGCTGCTGGGATTGCAGCCGCACGTTTGAGACCCACCCCCGAAGCGGCTTCGCCGCTCCCCCTTAAGGGGGCAACACCAGCGGACCGGCAAAGCCGGATCCGCGGTGTTCGCTTGGGAATACCCCGGCTTTGGGCACCGCGCTGGTCAGACTGCTGCCGTCACCACCACCTCGATCTTCCATTGCGGCTTGGCCAGCGCCGCCTGCACTGTCGCTCGCGGCGGCGTCTGGCCCGGCACGACCCAGGCTTCCCAGATGGCGTTCATGGCCGCGAAGTCGGCCAGGTCGGCGAGGAAGATTTGCGCCCGCAGGATTTTCGATTTGTCGCTGCCGCCGCGCGCCAGCAGCGCATCGATCGCCGCCAGCACCTGGCGCGTCTGGCCGTGGATGTCCTGCGTGGCATCACCCGCCACCTGGCCAGCGAGGTAGACGACCCCGCCATGCACGGCCATCTCCGACATGCGCGGGCCGACATCGAAGCGTTGGATCGGGGTGTTCATGTCAATGGTGTCCTTTGTGGTGTTTGTGGCTGGCCGCGGCATGCACCGTCGGCGCCGCCGAAGCTGGCTTGTGTCCGAGTTTCGATTCGGTGCCGGCGATCAGCTTGCGGATGTTGCCTTCGTGGCGCCAGACCAGCAGCAGGCTCATCACGATGATCGCCAGTGCATAGCCGTCCGCGTCCCAGATCAGCAACTGGTAGAACGGCGCGAACGCCGCCGCGGCCAGCGAGGCCAGTGACGAGTAGCGGAAGAACAGCGCCACGATGACCCAGGTGGCCAGCGTGGCCGCCCCCAGCCAGGGGTTGAAGGCCAGCAGCACGCCCGCCGCGGTGGCCACGCCCTTGCCGCCTTTGAAGTGGAACCACAGCGGCCAGAGGTGGCCGGCAAAGGCCGCCAGCCCGACAGCAGCCGCGGTGCCCGCGCCGTAGCCCAGCGTGGGCGCCAGCAGCAGCGCCGCGATCACCGGCACGTAACCCTTCAGCGCGTCGAGCGCCAAGGTCAGCACCGCAGCGCTGCGTTTGCCCGAGCGCAGCACGTTGGTGGCACCCGGGTTGCCCGAGCCGTAGCTGCGCGGGTCGGCCAGGCCCATCGCGCGGCTGACGATCACCGCGAACGACAGCGAGCCGATGCCGTAGCCCGCCAGCACCGCCGCCACGCTCCACAACCAGACCATCGCCTCACTCCCACCGGATCAGAACAAGCGGACTTTACGCGGGCATCGCGCAGTCCACCGCGACGGCGGCCAGGGCCTGTGTCAGCAGTTTCGGCTCGATGCCGACCAGGTAGCCGCGCCGGCCGCCGTTGATGCAGATGCGCGGCAGCGCCAGCACGCTGGCCTGCACGTACACCGGCACGCCCTCGCGCTTGAAGCCGAACGGCGACGTGCCGCCGAGCTGGTAGCCGCTGTGGCGTTGCGCCACCTCGGCGCTGCACGGCTCCACGCTCTTGCAGCCGATCTGCCGGGCCAGGTTCTTGGTGCTGACCTGGCGGTCGCCGTGCATCAGTACGACGAGCGGCCGCGCGCGCTCGTCCTGCATCACCAGGGTCTTGACGACCGCGTGTTCGTCGACGCCGAGCTGGCGCGCCGACTCGGCCGTGCCGCCATGGTCGGCGTAGTCGTAGGCATGCTCGGTGAAGGCAATGCCGTGCAGGCGCAACCACTGCGTCGCCGGGGTTTCGCTGACGTGCTTGGCTCTCCTGGGCATGCTTGAATCCTGCCATGGAACCGAACTTCAACGCCGCCTGGCAGCAGCAAATCGAGTGGTGCGACGCCAACGGCTCGCCCTTCACCGCGCGCGTGCTCGAAGCCGCGCGGGCCGATTGGCAGGCCGGTGGCGCCTTGCGTGAGCTGCTGCCCGATTGGCCCGGCAACGCGCTGGCCGACGCGCTGGCCCTGCGCGTGGCCGGCGCCCTGCATGCGATGGCCCTGGACGGCAGCGAACCCGGCCTGGCCGCGCAGTACCCACCGCGGCGCGAGCACTTCGATGCCGTGCACGGCCAAGCCGCCGTGAGCCACGCGCTGCGCACGCAGGCCGCGCGCGTGGCCGAGTACCTGCAAAGCGCGCCGCAGACCAACGAGATCGGCCGCAGCGCGGTGCTGCTGGGCGGCTTTGCGCACGTCGCCCGCGCCACCGGGCTGCCGCTGGCCACGCTCGAGATCGGCGCCAGCGCGGGGCTCAATTCCTCGTGGCAGCGTTACCGCTACGAGCTCGGCGCGCAGCGCTGGGGCGACGCGGCCAGCCCGGTCTGCATCCGCTGCGATTGGCAAGCCGCAGTGCCCGAGCTGCCGGCGCACATCGACGTGGCGTCACAGGCGGCCTGCGACCTGGCGCCGATCGACCTGCACGCGCCGGGCGCAGCGCTGCGCCTGGCGTCCTACATCTGGCCCGACCAGCGCGAGCGCCTGGCGCGCCTGCGCGCCGCGATCGGGCTGGCGCAGCAGAGCGGCCTGCGCGTCGAGCAAGCCGATGCCCTGGCCTGGACCGCGCGCGAGCTGGCGCGCGCAAGGCCGGGCTGCGCCACGGTGCTCTGCCACTCGATGATGTGGCAATACATGCCCGAGGACACGCGCGAAGCCCTGCGCGCGTGCATCGCTGCCGCGGGCGCGCACGCCACGGCCGAGGCGCCGCTGGCCTGGCTGGCTTTCGAGCCGCCGGGCGCCGATGTGCACTTCGAGTTGTCGCTGACCCTGTGGCCCGGCGGCGCGCGCCGCGTGCTGGCGCACGGACACCCGCATGGGCTGTGGCTGAAGTGGGCCGAGGCGGGCCCGCCTACTGCGCCGGGTCGCGAATCTCCCACCTGATCTTGTCGATCGCCGCCAGCAACTCGGCCGACAGCGTGGTGCCCCAGGCAGCGATGCACTCGTCGAGCTGGGCCACGCTGGTGACGCCGATGAGGGTGCTGGCCACGCGCCAGTTGGTGTAGCAAAAGGCCAGCGCCATACGCGTCGGCGTGAGGCCATGCTCGCGAGCCAGGGCGTTGTAGCGTTTGGCAGCCGCCAGCGACTCGGCCCGCCCCCAGCGCTGCTGCTTCATGCGCGCGAACAAGGCCATGCGGCCGCGGTTGGCCGGGTCGTCGAAGCCGCGCTCGTCGTACTTGCCGGTCAGCACGCCGAAGCCCAGCGGCGAGTAGGCCAGCAGGCCGACACCGGTGTGGTGCAGCGCCTCGTCCAGGCCGTTGTCGACGCAGCGGTTGATCAGGCAGTACGGGTTCTGCACCGTGGCCACGCGCGGCAGGCCATGCTGCTCGGCCAGGCGCACGAACTCGGTCAGGCCCCAAGGTGTTTCGTTGGACAGGCCGATCGCACGCACCTTGCCGGCCTTCACGAGCTTTCCCAACGCTTCGAGCTGGTCGTGAATCGAGGTGAAATCGGCGTCCTGGCCCGGGTCGAAGTAGGTCGCGCCGAACGACGGCGCATTGCGGTTGGGCCAGTGGATCTGGTACAGGTCGATCACATCGGTTTGCAACCGGCGCAGGCTGTCGTCGCAGGCCTGCGCAATGTCGGCCGGCGACAGGTTGGCCGCGCCGCCGCGCACCCAGGGCATGCCGCGCGACGGCCCGGCCACCTTGCTGGCCAGCACCAGCCTGCCACGCGCGCCGGGGCGCTGCGCGAACCAGCGGCCGAGGATGGTTTCAGTGGCACCAAAGGTTTCGGCCCGCGGCGGCACCGAATACATCTCGGCGGTATCGATGAAGTTCAGGCCGCGTTCGAGCGCGCGGTCGAGGATGGCGTGCGAGGCGGCTTGGTCGACCTGCTCGCCGAAGGTCATGGTGCCCAGGCAGATGCGGGTCACGTCGAGGTCGCTGCGGCCGAGGCGGGTGGTTTGCATGGGGGTATGGGTTGTTGGTGCGGGTCAAGGGCTGCCACACTGTAGCGCCGCACGTGCACGCAGTGTCGCGCAGTCAGAGCTTGCGAAGCCCGGCGCCGCTCGCCGACAATGCCGTGCAGCACACGAACCGCGGGAGTTGGAATTGATCCTGATCGTCGGCGCCACCGGCCTGCTTGGCCGCGCCACCGCCCTGCCCTTGCTGGCCCAGGGCCACGCGGTGCGCGTGCTGGTGCGCGACCGCGCCCGCGCCGCCGATCTGCAGCGCGCCGGGGCCGAGGTTTTCGTCGGCGACCTGACCGACGCGCGTTCGCTCGAGCTGGCCTGCAAGGGCGCGGAGCGGGTCTTCGCCTGTGCCCATTCGATGCTCGGCCGCGGACGCCATGCCAGTGCGCAGGTGGACCATGTCGGCCACAGCGCCCTGGTGGTGGCGGCGCGCGACGCCAAGGTCGAACACTTCGTCTACACCTCGGCGATGGGGGCTCGCGAAGACCACCCGATCGACTTCTTCCGCACCAAGCATGAGATCGAAGCGGTGGTCAAAGGCAGCGGCATGGGCTTCACCATTCTGCGGCCGGCGGCGTTCATGGAATGCCATGTGCACCGCTTCAATGGCCAGTTGCTGCTGGAGCGCGGCTTCACCGTGATCATCGGCCCCGGCACCAAGCCGCGCAATTTCGTCGCGGTGCGCGACGTGGCGCCGTTCGCCGTGATGGCGCTGGCCCAGGACGACCTGAACGGCCGCACCCTGGAAGTCGGCGGCCCCGACAACGTCAGCAACAACGATGTCGCCGCGATGTACGTGGTGCGCGCCCGCCGCGGCCGCGTGCGTCACGTCTCGGCGCGGGCGGCCCGGGTGTTGGCGTCGGTGATCCGGCCGCTGCACGAAGGCATCGCCCGCGTGCTCGACATGTCGGCCGTGCCCGACCACGAGATGCGCGAGACTTGGCAGCCGCAAGAGTTGCTGGCCGAGTTTGCGCGCACGCTGACCACGGTCGATGCCTTCATCGACGAGCGCGTGGCCGAATGGCGCCGCGCGCAGCGCCGCTCACGCTGAGCCGGTTGCGGCGGCCTTCGCGCGCTGCTCTTCCTGCAAGCGCAGCAGGCGCCGCTGCACCTTGCCGGTGGTGGTCATCGGCAAGGCGTCGATGAACTCGATCTCCTTCGGGTATTCGTAGGGCGCCAGGCGGCCGCGCACATGCCGCTGCAACTGGTCGATCAGGGCCGCGTCGCCGATGAAGCCGGGCGCCAGCACGACATAGGCCTTGACCACCGCGCCGCGCTCGGCGTCGGGCTTGGGCACCACCGCGGCGTTGGCCACTGCCGGGTGCTTGATCAGGCAGTTCTCGACCTCGCTCGGCCCGATGCGGTAGCCGGCGGCCTTGAACATGTCGTCGCTGCGGCCCTGGTACCAAAGGTAGCCGTCGGCATCCATCACCGCGGTGTCGCCGGTGCGGCACCAGGAGTCACGCGGATCGCCGCTGAACTTGGCGCGTGTGGCGGCGTCGTTGTTCCAGTAGCCGAGAAAGAAGACGGGGTCGGGATCGCCGTGGATGTCGCGCCGGTGCACGGCCACATCGCCCGGTGTGCCGCGCGGCACTTCGGCGCCGGCGTC